>JAFDJA010000272.1 GCA_019307745.1 Deltaproteobacteria bacterium
CTGAGCAATTCCGGCAGTAACGGCCTCGGGGTGTTCGATGCCTGCTGATCCTAAGATCTCAAACGACGTAATAATCCCGATAACGGTTCCGAAAATCCCCAAGAGGGGTGCCACGGTTATCATGGTATCCAGTACTCTCATATACAGGCGCATCATTTTTATCTCTTCGGCTGCGGCCGATTCCATGGCCTTGGCCATAGAAAATTGTCTATGAAGGATACCGGTTACGAGGATTCTGATAATGTGATCTTTAGACCCGGAGGCCTTTGCTTTCACCGACTCCCAATCCCCTGCCCTGCACAGCTCAAGGATGTCATCCACAAGGGACTGGTTATGGTACACATACATCCTGACCCAGAAGAAAAACCTCTCTATAATCACGGTCAGCGCAATGATCGAACAGGCAAGAAGCGGGTACATTACCTGCCCGCCTTTTATAAAAATATTCAGCATGGTTTTTTCCTCTCAATACGTCCTGTAATAGATTCCATATAAGTATGGAATTCAAAGCCATCCTCAGGACAACCGGTATGTTATCAAAGGCTATAAGATCAAGCATAACTTCAATCTCTTTCCCTGCGATTTCCCCGGCTACATTTTTGCACCATAGTTCATAGCTGCCCAAGTCGTCAACCAGCCCTACTTCATAATCATCACTCAGGGTAAAAGACGATTTAACAAACGAGGCATAACGTGGTTGAAGAAGTATCTCTTCAAGTTCAGCCACAAGATCAGACCTTTTAACGCTGCATTCACATTCATCCAGTGATACTAATCCAAATAAGCTTATATTTCTGTCCTTCAAACGCTGGAACACGTTGCGTTTATCAAGGAGACCATTTTGTTTAAAGATTGCCTCTTTCACGCCTTCGTAGACTGCTTTCGCAATCAGTTCCCCTATCTTTGAATGGCCGCCCGCAATGTCAATCTCAATGCCTGTCCCCCGGACCACGATTATATTGTCGGTTCCTGTCCCCGTTGCCTGGTTAGCCAGCGGTGAATAGGCGCTTCTAACATCAAGGTCCTGGAGGGCCGCGGTCTTGGCCTCGGTGGCGCTGATAATAGCCCTGGTCATAGCCCTCGGTGTTAATTTCACGTTGGGCAAAAGGATGATATTGATGGTTCCGGGTTCATAGAATCTTCCCTCATCTTTGGACATCCTGACCGCATTTGACTTCACACCTGCCGTTACTAAGGCGCATACCTCCATCTCCCTGAACTTCTCCCGCTTAATACTCAGGTTGTCCATGTCCGCGCCGGTAAAAAGAAAGCTGGAGGTTTCCTCTGATTTGTTAATAACCCCATATACCCGTTTTCTCACACTGCTCAGGCCGGACTTATGACCTATTCTCCAGCAGGGCGGGGGGGAGTAGTGATTTCCAACCGATTCTATTCCTTTACGCTGTCCATCAAGAGTAGAGACTACTGACAAAGGCCCCTTAAAATCAATAATCAGGGTTTTGTTTAAAAAATCATGTATGTGGCTATAAGAAATGAGTACATCTTTTATGTAATCGAAATCGAGATCAAGCTTGCGCGACTTGAATATCTTTTCTTCAAGGACCTGATCTTCTTTTTTTGAAAACTCATCAGTGTAAATTCTTGACGCGAGCCAGGACACAAAATAACCGGTATTGGTGGATGCCCTGCAGGTCAGGTCACAAGGGAAATAAAATATCCTGCCATTCTTCACGGCATCCACGTCCTTCCATCCAGGGCGATTGAAAAACTTCTTAGCCGTTTCCCTGTCACCGCCGCAACCATATATAACCTGCGGGTTGAACCTTACCCACTCCTCTTTGGTGATGACCACAATATTCCCCTTTTTGCCGAGCTCAGGGGGAATCCCGCCCGCGGCCCTGATCATCTCATTTTGAAATGAATCATCGCCCGGGGTCATAACCGGGTCGCGTCCCATAAGACGTATAACCCTTTTTCTTTTTGATTGCGGTATCCGGGCAACCTTCTTAGCAATAGTTTCAAGCTTGCTCTTTATCTTTTCGATTATCTCGCGAGCTTCATTTTCTTTATCAAAAATTCTTCCTAACAGACGAATATTCTTATAACTATCGGTTATGGAATCTGTCTCAAGGTTGATTAGCCGGCATTTTCCGTTGCCAAATCTTTCCTTTACCTTTTTATGAAAACGGGAACAAAAGATCACGTCCGGCTTTATTGCTTCAATGGCCTTAAGGGACGGTGAAAAAAAGCCCCCTACAATCTTCTTGGTAGCCGCATCAGGGGGATATGTGTCGTGGTATGTGACTGCCTTAACCGTATCACCGGCCCCGAGCTTGAATATGATCTCGGTAACGGAAGGCATCAATGATACCACCCTTGAAGGTGTTTTATTAATGGTGATATTATTTCCGCCGGCATCAATAATATTTACCGGGAAGGAAAACACCGGGGCAGCAATCAAGACAATGGCAAAAACAAAGACGAAGAATAATAGTGCAGGTTTTTTGTGATTGGATGGCGTTGCCAATTTCATATCTCTACCTTCTCCCTTCTTTTTTAAAGCCGGTTTTATTCAAAAAACGCGGTCCCATGTTGCCAAATAAAAAGATATTTCCTGATCATAAATAAAATAACCCAGCGGCAGTTCCAAAAAGGCTCTACCGTGAGTTCATTCATAACCTGCAAATGGCAATCCATTCAATCTAATATTCAAAGGTTGCTCTGAA
>JAFDJA010000273.1 GCA_019307745.1 Deltaproteobacteria bacterium
CGCATCGAAAAATCAAAACCATCTTGCTTTGCACGGATCAGCATCCCAATTGAGCCTGTCAGTTTGAGCCCATTCAATCGAGCGATTCTCCGACCCATAGACTCGTCAATACAAACTGTGTGAATATTTTCATCCAATGCAAGCTGAATAGCAGAAGCCTCTCCCAAATCAAGTGCGTTTTGTAAAAATGGAGTGATAGTCAAAGGATTTGACCGTTTTTCAATAAAGCTTGATTTCCTGAACTCACTCACTCCAAAACCGGAAGCTCCACCCGCTTCAATTTCTTGACAAACCTCAAAAGGAACAAGAACACGTTTATAAAGCGACTCCAGCAATGACAAATCGCCAATGCCGGCTATTAAAGCAAGTAAAGGCCCTGTGTTAATGACAAGTTCTTCTGTTTCAGGCATTTTGCATGTCCGATAAAAGCTCATCTTCTTCAAGGTCAATCATTGGCACATTAAACCGATGAAGATTGAGTAAGAAATTAACCCTGTTAAGTCCGGCCAATGTTGCCGCCATGCCGGATGACAGCCTTTTCATCTCAAACAACTTTACCGCCATTGCCATTCTGGCCTCTTTCTCAAAATCTTTCTTTGTTGTTTGAAGAATATCCGGTAAATTTTGTGGATATTCAATATTGAATTGATTGGGCATATCTCACCTCCGATCCATTAAGATTAACCTTAATCCATAATAGCAAATAAATATGGGAAATGGTATATTATTAAATCTTCGTGTTCTTAAAACTTAATACTTAAAACCTTCTGCGCCCCATCTTCCCCATGAACCAACTTAATCCGCCCCGGCTTTTCAGGCATCGAGTCAACCCACGCAAGAAGCTCGTTCTGATCAGCATGCGCCGAGTAACCGCTCAGTGCATGAACCCCTGCATTTATGTCAAACTTTTCACCATCTAAAACCACATAGCCGCCGGGTCTCCGGCCATATCGCATAATATCCCTTCCAGGTGTACCGGCCTTTAAATGTTCTATAATCCTTCCGCCCGTACACATGCCGCTTCCGGCAATGACAATGGCCGGCCCATCCATCTCCAGCAGCATCCTATGATCCCGGAACCGCTCTACAGAATAAAGATTCTTAAAATCAACGGGATGATCGCCTTTTGCCTTCAGCTCCTTTGCTTCCTCATCCCAGAAGGAATCAAGACTGGAATATATCTTTGTAATTTCAAGCCCCAGGGGAGAATCTATGAAAACAGGTACCTTTGTCCCGATCCTGTCCAGCTCATATATCAGCTCCTGTGTTCGTCCCAGGGAAAACGCCGGGATATATACAATCCCTCCATCATTTAGAGCCCTGTCAAGGATCTTTCTCAGAACCTCAATCCTGCTCTCTCTTCCTTCATGATTCCGGTCGCCGTATGTGGATTCCAGAACAAGTAAATCGCAGGAATCAGGCCTGTCGGGATCAGGCAGAATTGGCGTATTGCTGCATCCAAGATCCCCGGAAAAAATCACAGTATAATCCCCGCCTGCCTTCAAGGGAAATTTAAACCACACAAAGCATGATCCAAGAATATGACCGGCATTGCCTAACTTGAACTCAACACCCTTTTTCAGAGAAAAAATCTCCCTGTATTCAAAACCCCAGGAAAGTTCATCAATGGTGCGCAGAAGATTATCAACCTTGTTTCCGGATCGACCACTAAACCCCATGGCATCCCGAAGCATGGGTATCAGCAATGCCCTGGTGGCATGTGAACAGATTATCTCACCTGAAAACCCCTTTTCAATCAGCTCCGGCACCCTGCCGATATGATCAATATGCGCATGAGTAAGAAACAGATAATCTATACTATCCGGCGATACGGGCCATGATTCCATGGGAAGGACCGCATCATTCCCCTGGGCAAGCCCGCAATCCACCATAATATTGAGACCGCTTGCCTGCACCAGATGACAGGAACCGGTAACCGTATATTCACCACCCAGGTGAATAATATCTACACCAACGGGAGTTTCCATTTTCTTTTCCATTCTTTCCCTAAACCTTAAAACTCTGCCATTTAAAACCGCTGATATAATATCATCTACAGTTATTCTTTCATTACCACGTTCAATTTGAGCGTGATGCGACAAATAGAAACGATCCTTTTTCACCCTCTCGCAGGCTATATCAATGTATGATTTACTATCCATTGCATAAACTGTTGAATCTCGATAAATCCATATAGATTAAATCTACCGTATTTCCCAACTCTATTCATTACTTTTCTCCGATACCTTTCTTATTTGTTCTTTCATCTACCATTTATTCTAATCCGCCAGAGTTATTGCCATTTGGCATGTCAAGCTAAATATTTTCACGATCAATGATTTTAATGTACTGAACGATAACATGTTTAGCGAGGAATGTTGCGACGCCTATTATTAGGTAGATGAGGTTGCGGAGGTGTTTTCTCTTTTTAAAAGAGAAAACAGTTAAATAGTAAATGGTTAAATAGTAAAAGCATCGATGACAGGCTTGTTTGCCTGTGCATCGAGAAGACAGAGGACAGCAAGGGCTAAAAAAGGTAGGTCCAGGGGTGTCTTGATCCATTTCCATTCCCATGTCAGGCTTTTTTCCATTAAAAAGGTTGCGAGGGCTATGACGGTGACAATGTGGATGCTTGCTATTGCCCATGGTTGTACTGATCCTCTTGCCAGGGGAGTGAAGACTAAAAGAATGTATATCGAATATCTTGAAATGTTATCTAGGTACTTCATTGGTTGAATGTTCAAGTGGTTGATTGGTCAAATGGTTAAGTGGTCGATTAGTTAAATGGGGAATCGTTGAGAGATTTCTCAGCGCTATAGCTTTGCACATCTGCCAAACTTCGAGATCCCGGAAGTCATTGTATTTTTTTCTACCATTTAACTATTTCTCAATTTAACTATTTGACAGGATTAATGGTTCGACAGGCCGTTCGACAGGCTCACGGCCATGAGCGGGGTCGAATGGCTCACCATCCTGAGCGAAGTCGAAGGACAGGATGTTACAGGATATTTTGTTCGCTTCGCGAAAGGGTGCGGACATTGAAAATTGAGCATTTGGTGGATGCTGGGTTCCTGGAGTTCAGGCTATTCCCTAAGAGGCAGGGGGTTTCTTCATGGAAATCGCCTATAGATATCCTTCCGGTGAAGAAAGCGGATCAGTTCAATTCTGTTCTTTGTCACCTTTATTCCGAGCCTATAATCTCCAAGCTTGATACGATAATACTTTTGATAACCCTCGATTTTCCTGACTTCCCTTACTTCGGCGAGTGATCCTGCTTCCCTGATCTTCTCTATCACTTTCAAAAGAGCCTTCTTGATCTTTGCTTCTTTTCGAATGGCATCAACATCTTTGCTGAATTTTTTTGCATAGAGGAGTTCCATGGATCAGTCCATTAACTTAGAAAGGACTTCTGATTCGGGAACATACTCCCCTGTGTCTCCTTCCTCGATGGCCAGACCTAATTTCATATCCAGAATTGCCTCTGATACGGCATCCTTTTGGAAGCGTAATAGTGGACGTTGCTACCTAACTGCGTTCCTCTAAAATATCCCAAACCCCCTCATAGTTGTCAATAAATTTCTTACCCCTTTCGGGCTCTTGGGGACGTTCGTGCAGAACGTGCAATACTCGAGACGTTGAATGGTAATAAAATTTCTCGCGAAATTTTATGAAACGCGACTTCATCGCTCTGGAAAAAACGGTAAAGCAGAACCTCAGAGCCTCAGAGGTCAGAGGTCAGATGACAGAAGACAGAAGACAGAGGACAGTGCATCAAAACAACGGCCGTTATAAGTTATTGGTTATCGGAATAAAATTTCTCGCGAAATTTTATGAAACGCGACTTCATCGCTCTGGAAAAAACGGAAAAACAGAACCTTAGGGCCTCAGAAGACAGAGGACAGACGGACAGGGGCTCTTGGGGACGTTCGTGCAGAACGTGCAATACTCGAGACGTTGAATGGTAATAAAATTTCTCGCGAAATTTTATGAAACGCGACTTCGTCGCTCTGGGAAAAGCGGAAAAACAGAACCTCAGAGCCTCAGAAGTCAGAGGTCAGAGATCGGAAGGTCAGAGATCAGAACCTTAGGAAAACATATAGGTCAGAACCTCAGAGCTGCAGCCGTCTTCGCTCTGACGAGCGTCGCCGTGCCAGGGAAGTCAGAGATCAGAAGTCGGAGAGCACAAAGCAATGGATTATGGGATTAAGAAACGCCAGATAGAAATGTTTTTAGTGAAATCTTTATCTCATTGCGGATACGCTCCGCGGCTGTTTCGGATACGCTCCGCGGCTGTTTTGGCCTTGATCGATTCTTCCTTGGTATATTGGGTTGGCCAATGTACGGGATATCTTGTGTCGATGTAGAATCTGTTTAGAAAATTACAATCATCCAGAAGTATTCCCAGGGAAGATTCTTTAGATAGACATTCTTTTAAAAGGACAGGAAGGTCGTGGATTTTTTTAAACCCAGGATCCCATGCGATAATAAAGGATTTCAAATATTTTTCAGCTGATTGGTGAAAATGGAAACAGATCTGAGCGTGGAATTTACTATCTTCTATTACCGAAACGGCAAATTCAAAGT
>JAFDJA010000274.1 GCA_019307745.1 Deltaproteobacteria bacterium
TCTTCTTTTTGATGTATATCCTCTTCAGCGGTTGGGATCTATATCCACGTCTTTTCAGGCTGCACGCAGCCCGCCATTTGGCTCGGGCGCATTTCCATAGCACGCCGTCAACGCTGTTATCTTATTCATAGTTATTAGACTCAAACTCAGAAATAAATTAACCTAAAAATAGGTCAAAATAATGTGGCATCCAGATTAAAATTTCAATTGAAGTACAAAAACACAGGATTAAATTCACTCATTAAAAGGAATGTTTATAAGAATATATAGGGGGACATAGTCCCCCAAGCCCTTGGGGTTTAACGCTTTGTAAGCATCCCCGATAGAAAAGGGATAAAAGCTTACCTCTGCCAGAGAAGGCAGAGGATTTACCTATCGGTAAATGCTCCTGTCAAGGCGCTCGGGTCGCTCCCCAGCGTTGCCCTATCCTCACATGACAGGGGTAAGCCTTTACCAAAAAAATACGAAGACATGTATAGTATATTTACAGCAAAAAAATTATTATCGTCAATTTCGTTTCACAGATACTTCTTTCACTGAATAATAATCATTTCGTCTACTCAAGTAAACCAAACATTCCTTGTCTATCAAATCTTGTGTGTGGAATGTATCATCAGGTTCTGTGCCGAGAATAGTAGTAACCCATCTATAGAATTTACTTGGTTTTAAAACTGTAGGTTTTATAATGCCGGAGAATCTGTAATGATTTAATTCGCCTTCTTGAATGATGGTAAAAATAATACGCAGGTAACATCCATATGGTCCATTTTCTTCTATGATTTCCTCTACCTTTGCTTTAAAGAAACCATCGGGGATATTCTTAAAAATAATTTTCATACTCGCTCCTTAAATTGTATGCATTCCCTTGTTATGGCGCTTTAAAGTTCCTTGGATGCTCTATAGATTTCTTCCTCGGTGAGACAATCCTTCTTATCCAAAGCGCCAATAGTAAGCGCCTTCGTGGCAAGGTTGTTGATGACACGAGGCACCCCGGTGGAGACTTGATATAAAGCGCTGATGGCATTTTGGTTGAAGATATCCTCAGAGGCGCCTGCTACATGTAATTGATGTTCTATATATGCTTTCGTCTCCTCTCTTGTGAGGGGGCAGAGGTGGAATTTGAGACAAATTCTCTGATTAAACGACTGATGTATTGGTCGTAATAATCTGTCCCGAAGATGAGGTTGACCGGAAAGGATGAATACAGCAGGATCGACAGAGTCCATATGAAAGTTGGTTATAATCTGCAGTTCATAGAAATTTTCATTGATGAGAAGGTGTGCCTCATCGAAAATAATGACGGGAATTTTTTTCGCATTCTCCACATACTCTCGTATATTTTTTTGAATAGAGGAGAAAAGCTGTGTTTTCCTGTAAGGAACCTCTGCTCCGAGCTTTGAACAAATCTGTCTGTAGAAATCAAGAATATTGACTGTGGACAGAGGTATGTAGAAATACTTATAAAGATTCTCACTGAGATTTGCCACAAAGGAACGAAGTTGTGCGCTTTTGCCAGTTCCAGGAGCGCCGGTGATTAACATAATCCCTCTTTTTTCTTTAATGTAGGCCAGTCTTTGATGAAGCTCAGCCACTGCCTCTGTGATAAATATATCGTGAGGAGGAATATCCTTGGGAAAGGGAAGTTTCTTCAGGTTATAATATGCTTCCATCATGACTTATCTCCTTTTCTAGCAAACCGTATCTGCCAGGAGGCTGGTGAGTCATTTGGATGAAGGTTGAGTTTCTTTATAGAACAGAGGGGTTTATCATTTTCATAAATGGTCAACATATTAGGATTATCTGCTGGATACCTTAGCTCTATTGTTTTGCCTATAAAGGTATGCGGAATCTCATAGAGAATGCTATTTACAGATATGGTCGAATCATTTTTCACTCTTCTTTTTATGCTCATATAGAAGGCAAGATCAAGTTCTTGGGCACAAACTCGTTTTATGGATCTGTCTTTGGCCTTATCGATCCATTTATCCATAGGTTTTCCGGCTATTCCGTGGTGGAAGCTCTTCTGGTAGTCTTTATCGAGCCATCGTGAGAAATCTGAATTGAGATGCTCAATGGACTCTATATCCGAAATGTTCACCAAGGGAAGAAACTTAGCCCTGATTGTCCGATGGAAGCGCTCAATTTTTCCACGGGACGGGCTGTCGTATGGCTTACTATGGATTAAAGCGATGCCAAGCCGAGCACAGGCAAGTTGCAGATGACGACTGACAAACATTGCCCCATTGTCGCAGTATAGGGCCTGGGGAAGGCCAAAACGGCTTATTGCCTCCTTTAATATAATCTCAAGGCTAATGCTATTTTCATGAAAAAAGAACCTCGCTCCGACAATGACCCGCGTGCAATCATCTATGATATCTATTAAAAATACCTTCCTTTTCCGTCCTTCATGCACAATAGATGGTCCATGCATGCAATCGGCTGTCCATAATTCATTAGGATACTCCTTTTCAAATTTTTTTCTCGGTGTAGGTTCTGTGCCTTGTACGAGGAGGTTGTTATCTTTAATGTACTTCCTTAGTGTATTTTCGCCGAATTGATTGGGCATTATCTCTCCCTCCGCGATCAAAAGTCTATAAATTGCAGCAGGAGATAAAAAGGGAAAACTTTCGACCTTCT
>JAFDJA010000147.1 GCA_019307745.1 Deltaproteobacteria bacterium
CTCCACATAAAGCGTCACATCTCCTGAAATGGTGAGAACGGCGTCATCGCTAATTTGCAGCCCGTTCAAGCGATTAATACCTCCGGAGAAGGTGAATGTGTCATTGTTATTCAATGCCAGGTTGTATGGAATACCACCGCCGACGGGCATAATCTTCGGCGTCGTGTCTTCGGCTGCTGTTAAGGCGCTTCTTATACCGGTAATATCGGCATTCTTTGCAACCTTGATATGCGCGGCAGGGCTCCCTCCCACCCCGACATAGGCGTCTCCGAATACTGCTGTCCTGTCTCTAAGATCTATAGACCTGTTACCGGTCCTGTTCGTCCCCACAGTTCCGTTTTTCCGGCGTGTTGCCTCCGACCAGGGCGCGATTGAGGAATCATAGCTGTCCACATATGCGTCATTGCGAAGAGTTAACTTTCCGGGTCCCGAAAAAACCCCGTACTCAAAGCTGAATAGTCTTGGAATTTTATAGGTGATCTTTACTCTTGACTCAAGCCACCCGCCCATCTTCCGCCTGTATATGATCCTGTGAAATCCGGGGTATCGCATACCTGCCACCTGACTCTGCCATATAATAAGCCCTTGATTGATGGCCGGTGAATAGCTCGTTAAAGGTTGAAGTCACGGTGATACTGAATAAGGCAGTTCCCATCAAAGTCACCAGGGTAAATGTAATAATCAACCCGATGAGAAGAGCACCCTCCTGATCCGAGAGCAACCTGCTTACCATCAGCTTGAATCCGCCTTTTCTGTTCAGATGATCCATCAAATCTTCGCTTTAGATATTCCTCGGCACAACTCGAGTCATTAAGATAATATTATTGTTATTAGCGCCCACAAGGTTCAAGGTAATCTCTATAATCCTGCTGCCTGCTGACCATGAAGTCTGCTTCGCGCTGTTGTAAGAATCATAGTACCCAAGATCAAAGCTACCCACACTGTCCGAAAGGGGATTTCCATCCAGAAAGATCCTGTCTCCAACCCATGAAACATTATGAGAATTTAAAACATCCTGCTTATATGAGCTGTAACTGATTGCAGTTGCAGTACCCGAAGAGACGGAACTGATATAGGTCAATTCTTTTGTTAGTCTTGTCATTGCCAGTTGGCCTTTATGGGTTATTTCAGCATTTTTACTGATTAAGGAATAACCGTCAATAATCATGGAAATTCCTATTCCCGCAAAAACTGATATTACTCCTACAAGGAGAAGGGATGCTATCACCTCAATAAGGGTAAAACCATTATTTTCATGAAGCCTGCTTTTCATACAACCCCTTCAGTTTAAAATATGGACTCTCATCTCGATGTAAAAAGTATGGTCAGAGTTTCATCCATATCACTTCTGATTGTGACTTTCAGCATGTCTTTAGGATCAGCACCGGATACCGGTGTTTCCAACTCACTGATGAATTTAATAAAACGATTATCCACAACATGGTATTGCCCATAAGCATTATCCTGATCAGTACCTTCATTTCCGATATTAAGTCTCAATGTACTGTCAATATATGTCTCTGTTTTAACGGAACTTTCATAGTCTTCGGAGATATTTTCCAGTACCTCCCGCAACTTCAGGGTTTGCCTCAACCTGTCTATGGGATCACTGCTCCTGATAAAGGTTTCACCGAAATACTGAAACAGAAGAGTTCCCAGTATCGCGGCCACAACTATCACCGCTATGATCTCTATCAGGGTGAAACCCTCATCACGTTCCTTCAATAATAAAATGCTCATTGTATAAAACCGGTGTTTTGAGAAATTGTTATTGTTCTTGTTTCAGTGCCCAGAGTCAGTATTATCGTTATGTCAACCGGACCCGGATTTCCCCATTCATCAAAAGACACGACTGAGCCGGCTCCAGTGGTTACTGTCACACCATCCGTAAGGTTGTGCGTTGGCAAGTCTTCACCCGGGAGATTAAAAGAAGCAATTAATCCGTCTTTTTCAAGGGTATAGGAACCGGTTGAGATGTTTATGCCCCATGATACGTTATCACCCATTGATCTTACCCGTGCGTGGCACAGATGACCTTTTAATATTTCCGTTTCTTTGACAAGTTTAAAAGGATTTGTTGAGGAATACCTGGATATGACTACTGTACCTATTATACCTATCAGCAGCAGGACAGCGATAACTTCTATTATAGTGACACCTTTATTCTTTTTCAGATAGAGCACTGCCTCTCTCACGATATACCTTGTTTTCCGATTATGATTTTTTAAAGACCAAAGTTTTACACATTTTTTATTCAATTACTAGAATATAGGCAACCATTAAACCCGGATTGTGCAGAAGGCAATTACCGGATAATCAGGGTTAGACTAAAAAAGGCAGCATTGACTTCTATGCTGCCTTTAAAAAAAACCTTCAGTACCTCTATTTTGAATTTTTATTCATAAAAGGTCCTAATTAGATTACCATCTTGCCGGCGATGTTGCAGTGGAAGCGGTTCTTGTCAATACGGAAGATTGTGATCCGAATGTAAGGGTCCCTCCTGTCACGGTTGCAGCTACGGTCCATGTGTAATCAGTACCAAGGTCAGTGTTTAATGCCGCGAATACAGCGGCATCATTAGTCCATCCAGCAGCAGATATCATCTGGTTGGCCCAGGTCAAGGCCTCCCTCCCGTTAAGTTCCGATACTCCGGCTTCGATGGCCCTGATTTCGGCGTTTGCAGTTAAATCAACATATCTTGGGATAGCGACCGCTGCCAGAATTCCCAAAATGATCAGAACTGCAATAATCTCGATAAGTGTAAACCCATCCTCACGATTTAAAAGCCTTGATTAACAATATTAATATTATAAAATCCAGTTTTCATTAAATCAGCTTTTTAAGCTTTTTATAAACATTAGCATATATTGTGCCAATATCACAAACCATATACCCCGTACAGTGTTAGACCTGTTTTCTCCTGATATATCATAGGGTTATCCAGATTTAAATTTACCGGATTATTAACAGTTTTAAACAAAAAAACCTGGAATCAACAATATATTAAGGTTTACCTACAATTATTGTAGGTTTTACTTATATCATTCAGATTAAATTTCTTTCAGTTTAACCCGGATTGTGCAGTAGCAATCTACTGCGCAATCCGGGTTAAAGGCAAGGCGGCGCTTCAAGCCGTAGCAGCTAGGTAGGTCGGATTCTGGTAATAGCCTTAGAGTTATCATGCCCTATTGACCTCGTTACTTTTTCGTCTGCTTTACATCAATATTATATTTTTTTATTCTGTGCCAAAGGCTCCTCTGGTTAATCCCAAGAAGTTCAGCGGCCTTTACCTGAACACCCCGGCTTTTTTTCAAAGCATCAAAAATTATCCTTTTTTCAAGCTCCCCCAGTTGTTCATCTATAGATATTGATTTATTTGCGGGTAAATAATCTTTAAAATTATGTGTCATACCACGAATCTTTTCAGGCAGGTTATGGATTTTGATAGTATCATTACCAGCCATTAAGGAAGCTTGTTCGATCGCGTTCTGAAGCTCTCTGATATTACCCGGCCATGGATAATTCATCAATACATCCATTGCCTCGGGACTGATTTGAGAAAGATTAGGATATTTTTTTAAAAAAAAGTTTACTAATAAGGACACATCTTCTGACCTTTCTTTGAGTGAAGGAATCTTGATAGAGAATACATTGAGCCTGAAATAAAGGTCTTCCCTGAATCTCCCCTCTTCAACCATCTTTTCCAGATTCATATTTGTGGCTGCTATAAACCTGATATCGACCTTGGTAGTCCTACTGCTCCCTACCCTTTCGAACTCCTTTTCCTGAACAACCCTGAGCACCTTTGCCTGGATAGGTAAATGCATATCCCCTATCTCATCAAGAAAAAGCGTCCCCCCGTTTGCCATTTCAAATTTGCCCCTCATCGTTGAAACCGCCCCGGTAAACGCACCTTTTTCATGTCCAAAAAGTTCACTTTCCATAAGTCCTTCAGGTATTGCAGCGCAATTCATCTTTATAAGCGGCTTTCCCATGCGAAGACTGTGCTCATAGATACTGGTTGCCACAAGCTCCTTGCCTGTCCCGCTGTCTCCGGAAATCAGCACCGTCGTATCTGTTGGAGCTACCTTTTTAATCCTGCTTAAAATCCCTCGGATCGCCTTGCTCTGTCCGATAATCTGTGGAAAAAGCTCTCTAGCCTCAACCTTGCTGAGCACATCGGTAACCTGTTCAAAAAACTCTTCAAAATGCTTCAGTTCGTCACCTGTATCCACTTCACCGGTGTCTAAAAGTTTTTTTGCGAGAACAGGGAGCTCCTCCGCTTTCCTGATAAACTCCTCCACAGGTTTAAGCATGATACGAACCAGGACAAGACCGCAAATAAAGGCCCCGATTGCAATTATTATTGTCCATATAAGTATCGGCCAGAGCAGACCTGCCGATCTGGTAATGGAGTCTAATGTGAGCCTGTAGGAAATAATGGCGGAAAAAGATGCTATTCCCGAGAAAATGAACGGAATAATGATATACAGGCTGATATAAAAATATTTTTTTTTCATTTTGTTGATTTTATTTTTCACATGGTCAATTTCGAGAGATCCCACATGGGGAGGAATATGGCGAGTGCAAAAAAACCTACTATAGCCGCCAGACCCACCGTAAGGACCGGAACAATAGCATCTGAAAGTTGTTTAATAGCATAATCCACCTCTTCGTCATAATGAGAGGATATGTCCCTGAGCATCTCACTCAACCTCCCTGCTCCTTCACCTATTGCAACCATATCCACTACCATTGGAGGAAAAAACCTGGCTGATTTCAGGGGAACAGAAATCCCGCGGCCCTCCTTAACACCCTCTCTTATCCTGTCGAACTCGGACGAGATAGCCCTGTTCCCGATTGTTGTTGACAGGATATTTATGGCATCCAGTATCGGTATTCCACTATCATGGAGGATAGCAAAAATACTGGCAAAACGTGACATTGAAGCCTTAACGAAGAGACTGCCCATAACGGGTATCCTCAGCATAAAGGAATCTTTAACATAAAGTCCTCTATCAGTCTTGATGTAAAAATAAAGAGACACAACACCCACAGCCATGCATCCGAGAATGATATACCAGTAACTTGTCAAATATTGATACAAAAGCATACAGATCCTTGTGGGCAGGGGTAGTTCCAATCCGGCTTTTAAAAAAATACTTGCAAATCTCGGGACAGCGAAGGTCAAAAGAATAAAAAAAGCAGCACCCAGAAAAATCAGGACCATGACAGGATACTGTAACGCTGACCGAATATCGGATTTAATCTTATGTTCATGTTCAAGCACATATATCAGTTCATCCATTACCTTTGCCAGAACACCGCTCATCTCACCGGCCCGGATCATACTGCAGTACAGCTTTGAAAACACATCGGGGTACCTGTTAAAGGATTCATATAAAGTTGAACCCTCTCTAATACCTGAAGATATTTTATTTATTATTTTTTTTAACCTGCTGTTCTCCGTCTGATTTTCAAGTACCCGCAACAGGCTTATTATGGGGACACCTGACCGGATCATGGTCCTGAACTGTTTTGTGAAAAGGATAAGTTCCGGGACCTTGACCTTTGAAAATTTTTCTTTTATTGCGGAAAAATCAAAACCGCCCGAAAGTTTGCTCTCCTCAACCACAAGTGAAGGAATAAATCCATACTCTGAAACAAGTTCAGTTGCCTTTTCCCGGGAGTCCGATTCCAGCACACCTGAAACCGTATTACCCAGTTCATTTATTGCCTTGTAAAAATATCTTGTCATATTAAGTCATAACAGCAAAGGCTGCTTCCTCCAGGGTCGTAATACCATTTAAGACCTTTTCCACAGCGTCATCTCTCAGCATCTTCAGGCTGCCCGAACTTCGTGCGAATCTTGAGATCTCCTGGGAAGACTCCCTTTTAAGAATAAGGTCCTGAACCATGTCATCTATGACCAATACCTCAAAAATGCCCGTTCGGCCTTTATAGCCGGTCTCCTTGCAGGCATAGCAGCCTCTTCCCTTCCAAAAACCGGTTCCGCCGGTGTTATTGAGCCCAAATTCCCTTAACACTTCCTCAGGGGGGTCATAGCTTTCTTTGCAGTCCGGACAGATTTTACGAATCAGGCGCTGTGAAAACGCGAGAAGCATTACGGATGAAACCAGGAATGGCTCAATTCCCATATCCAATAAGCGTGTTATAGCGCCTGCGGCATCATTAGTATGTACTGTACTTAATACTCGATGACCCGTAAGCGCCGATTGTACTGAAATCCTGGCAGTTTCAGCATCCCTGATCTCTCCCACCATTATCACATCAGGGTCCTGGCGCAGAATAGACCTGAGCCCACTTGCGAAATTCATACCGGCTTTTTTATTCAGCTGTATCTGGCGGATCTTTTCGACCCTGTACTCTACCGGATCTTCAAGGGTCATAATATTGATGTCCGGTTGATTAAGTTTGGACAGTATGGAATAAAGACTGGTGGTCTTTCCGCTTCCGGTAGGTCCGGTACTTAGTATCAGGCCATACGGCTTTACAATACTGCTTTCAATCTTGTTCATGTCCTCCCGGCACATCCCGAGGCTTTCAAGCGTATAAATACCGGCGCTCAAATCCAGCAGCCTCATTACAACGTTCTCACCATAAATGGTCGGTATGGTGGAAACCCTGATATTAACTTCCTTTTCCTCTACATTCATTGAAAATCTGCCGTCCTGCGGAACTCTGGACAAGGAGATATCCATGCCTGCAAGGACTTTAAGCCGTGACACCAGGGCATGAAACATTGATTTGGAGGGTGCTGGTATTTCATGCAACTTTCCGTCAATACGAAATCTTACCTGTACACAGTCCTTTTCAGGGCTGATATGGACGTCGCTTGCACCATCATGAATAGCATGTGAAAGGATAGCATCTGCAAGACGCACTACAGGAGCCTTATCCGTCATGTCCCTGATTGAACTGATCTCAAGGTCCTCAATCGGAAGCTCTGTCTCACGACCGATTTCTCTATCTGTTTTTTCCCCTTCGATGTCCTCAAGCACGCCGTTTAGAGCGGAGTAGGTGCCGTAATAACTGCTCATCAAATAGTCTAATTCCTTTTCCGTGCATATTACTGTATCCACTTCCGTTTTGGTAAGGCCCTCGATTGCATCCAGTTTCACTATATCCAGAGGGTCTGCTATACCTATAGTTAGAAGCGTACCCTTCCTGCTCAAGGGAACTATCCTGTACTTACGGGCCATATCAGCAGGTACAAACTCTTTCAATTCCGGATTTTCCGGGAGTTTTTCCTGATTGTATCTATCTATGTTTAACTGTTTGGCCAGATAATCTGCGACCTGTTCCTCGCTCAGGATTCCCTGCTGGATCAATAGCTGCCCAACTTTCAAATTGGATTGCCCTTTGTTTTCGAGAGCCCTGTTAAGCTGCTCTTCGGTTACCAGGCCGGCTTCTCCAAGAAGTTCGCCTAATCTCTTTTTTCGTCTCAAAGAAATACTCCTTAGTATCTATAAATCGGATAAATTTTTTAAAACACCGGGTTTGAGCAGAAGGATGTCCCTTCCGCCCATTCATCCAGGACAACTGCCTTACTGGCTAGCCCGGGATGTAAGTTCCCCAGCTCTTCCTGTGCCAGCGCCTTTTCCATAAAGTAGTTTTTTAAAACAATACTGAACTTTAAATCTTCAATGCTGTTCCAGCTGGGAATCATAACCACAGATGGTGCATCGCCGGGGTAATCCTTTAAATAATCATATGCAGCCCTGAGGCTATCCATATGGGCAATTTCCACCCAGTAATAATTAATTAATGAATTATCTTTTGACGGTATGAAGGGAAACCGGAGCACCTGTCCAATACTCAACCTGTCCGGATTTTCCAAATCGGGGTTAATCTTCCTGATTTTATTCAATTTTCCTGGTGTAAATGCCCCATATACACGCTGAATCATTCGCCCGATTGTCTCATTTTTCCCTATTGCCAGTTCCCCCAGAAGCTCGGGATGTACAGCAGCCGTATCAAGAGCTGTCTTTTTTATCATGGGAAGAACATTGAGACTGCTCTCTCCTGTCTGAATAACTTCCTTTACAACTATATAAGGATTGATGGAAGGAATCTCACCCTTAGCAGGTCTTGATAGTTCTGCCTGATCGACATTTGTATTTTTTCGTGTAAGCTCAGTTTCAGAATAGGCCGGACTGGATACCTTTTCAGGCCCGAAATCATTTCCTGTAAAATATGATTTCATTGATGTTCTATAAGAGCCGGCAAAAAATAAAAGTCCCAGGCATAGAATAGCCATCGTTGCTATAAGAGCACCTTTACGTGCCCGATTTCCTCTGTAAAAGGTCCTTCTTGCGCTGGCCCTTACCGTCGACCACCCTGCAGTTGAAAGATTCTGGATTATCAGGGTCAGAATAATCCTGTGACACAGATTTACTATTTTCCTTGGATATCCTCCAGTAGCAAGATAAAGGGCCACCAGAGCCGGATAACTGAAAAAGGAAGGCCTTCTGCCTGGGTCGGCTGCATGTTCCAGGCGAAAATGGATAAATGCCCTGGTTTCCTTGAAATTCAATGGTTTAAGAAAATAATAGAGGCTTATCCTGTCAACAAAATTCTTGTGATTCTCAAGTATGGATTCAAGCTCTTTTTGAGCAAAAAGCACTATTTGCAACAATTTATATTCATTGGTCTCATAGTTCAAAAGCTCCCTGAGGATTTCCAGACATTGACCCGGGAGTTTTTGTCCTTCATCTATTATCAAGACAACGGTTTTTCCTTCATCAACACCCCGCCGGAAAAGATATTTCTTGATTGAGTCCTTTATCTGTAAATCTGTTGCACCCTTTACCGGCCTGCGTTTTTTAAATATCCTGGCAACATTTTGTAAAAACTCCGAGGAATCTGTAAAACCGGGATCAAGTATCAGGTGTGTCTCAATCTGATCATCATCAGCAAACTTTCTTATCAACTGACGGCAAATGGTAGTCTTGCCTGTACCCACATCGCCGGTAATAACAGCCAAACCCTTTTTTAACCTGATGGAGAGTTCTATTTTCTGGAGGCAATCCACATGGGCATTGGCCTGAAAAAAGAAATCAGGATCAGGTGAATTGGAAAACGGTTCCTTGTTTAAATTGATGATTTTTAAATAATCCATTGCATAGCAGATAACAAGTAGCAAAAACTTTTTAGGGTTCGGCCATAATTACAGGTTAATATACATTTAATTTTTTCTTGGCGTCTAAGCGATCTTGCGTGAGAATATTATCTGGTTTTTCCGGCTTGGAGGCTGTTTGGCAAAGCCCGGCAGACTTCTTGGGGGGGAGACTAAGTCCCACCCTTTGAATCAGGCATACGTTTTTTGAGAATATAGGGAGTAATAAATATCAGAACCTCTTCCATTTTATCCGTTTTATTCTCCCCTTTGAAAAAATATCCAAGGAAAGGAATATCCTTAAGCACTGGTATACCGCTATCAGAAATATTTTTTCTTTGCTTTGTAAGGCCGGATATAACAATAGTCTCTCCATTATGGGCGATAAGGCTGGTTTCGGTCATTTTTTTAACAATCAATGGATTCCCATCCACTGTGCGGGAGGTATCAACTTCATCTTTTTTTACAATAATTTTCATTTTCAGGTTGTTCTCATCTATCACATGCGGAGTGATCTCAAGTCTTAGGACGGCATCTTCAAATTTGACCTGCCTGTTACCTTCATTATCTGTAGAAACATAAGGCACCCGTTCTCCATTCTCCGTAAAAGCGGTCTGATTATCAAGGGTTGTGATAGAAGGGCTCGAGAGGATATTGAGCATTCCATCTGCCTGAAGCGCGGTTAGCTGAATCTCAAGAAATTTGGCGCCTGCTTTACCGAACATCAATCCAAGTGACGCTAAACCACCTGCTGAACTTATCGCATCATTGCCCACAGGGAAGTCCACAACATTATTATTTGTACCGGAGCTTATAAATATCTTATTGTCTCCGCTTGTATAGGTCGAATATAATCCACCCCACTGTATCCCGAGATTGCGCGCAGTATCTTTAGTGGCCTCAACTATATTCGCTCTTATCAGAATCTGGGGCGTTGGTCTGTCAAGCCTGCCAATCAAAGACAGCATCCTGTCAAGGTCATTGCTGACAGCCTGTATGATCAGGGCATTGGTATGTTCATCCACCATGACTGAACCTCTGGGTTTCCCCTCACCATCCTTAATAAGGAATTCCTTCATGTTCTCTTTCATCTTTTCAGGATCTGCATAATCGATATCAATAATCTTTGTAAGTAATGGTTCCGTTCGATCCGTATCAATCGTCATGTTCCAGATCCTCAAGGGTCAAAACACGCAATATATTCCCTTCCCATTTACAGGAAAGACCATTGGTATTTAGTATCCCCATGAAAATCCGGTTCCAGGGGACATCTTTTACATCAAGGCTTATCTCTCCTTCCACAGAAGAACTGATGAGTACGTTCTGATCTGCAATCCTGGTCAATGTTCTTAAAACAGTAACAAGATCACCTCTCTGGATTTTCATGCTGATGCTGTCAGTGGGTAAAGATGCAGGATCAAGCTCTGTTTCCTCCACATCCACTTCCATAGCTGAATCCTTTACCCCCTCTATGGCGGGTATTTCAATATCCTGCTCTTTTGTGCCAGGAGAGTGTCCTTTTGACTCTTCCGCAATTAGTTTCCATTGCTTAAAAAACGACTCCTGTTCCATACTTCTGTTCTGGACACATCCCCAGAAGCCGGGAAAGAGGGTAAAAGTTAAAAGCAGGAAGTAATGGAGTATTCTTTTCAAAATTCAATCCTTGGAAAATCTATTCAGGTAAAGTGATACTTATGGTTCTCTCTTCATTCTTACTTTTAAGAAGCACCTCAGTAGGTTTTATTTGCTGCACAATGTATCCTCCCGTTTCAAGCTCATGACCAGCCTCATACTCCAATCCGTTAATAATGGCCAATTTCTTTTCACCCATACTCAAAAAACCGGAATAGATGTACACTGGCAGATTTATTTCCGTTTCATTTTCCTCTATTAATGGAGTTATCTCTGTTGTCACTCTGGATTTCTGAGATAAAAGCTCCTTAAAGGGATTCCTCTTCCATTCATCACCCGCAATATCAATTATATGAACCCCAGTATTTGAGAGGTTACCTGCGGGAAGACTCAAGGCTAATGATGATATACCATTCCTTAATCCCTCTAATTGAGTTTTAGTAACCATCAGATTTGTATTATCAGGTGAACTGAATAAGAATTCAAATAACACGAACAGGATTGCCAGCGTCATTACGGCAAGAATGATTTTTTCCCTTTTTGACATCAGTATTCACTTCACCTGATCTAAAACTATAGTGATAAAATTTCTTTTAAGGGTCTTCTCCCATTTAGTTGGGAGACTATTTTAGCGATTATCCTTTTTTAATATTGAGATTGATCTTCAGCCTTAAAAGATAACTCCCTTCAATTGATTCAATCTGAATCTCCTCAATTGATTCAAGATAGGGAATACTCCCCAGATTTATAAGAAATCTCCTAAAGTTTAACAAATCCCCTTTCAGCAGGATGCCGGTGGATAGAAGATCAGACCCTTTTCGAGTCAATAACCTTATATCCGGGTCCACTTTTACAAGCAACAAATTACTCTTAAAAGCCATGCCCTGAAATATGGAAGGAACCTTTTGAGCCTTTTCGCGTTCAAGGTCAGACTTTTGAGGAAAAGGGAGCAGATAATTATTTTTATTATTTATCTTAATCAACAGCTCTTTGAAAAATGGCGATATAATTCCCTGTTTTCCTATCTGACTTCTTATTCCGATTAGCTCTCTATCAAGAGATGCCAGACTTTTATGAAAAGGATATATTGCCAGAAAGAGAAAGCCCAGTAATATCAATGAACAACTGATAATAAAAGGCAGACACTCTTTTGGCAGAATTTTCTGTTCCATAATTATCTAAAAATCCAAATCTATTGCCAGCTTAAGAATAAACATCAGCGTTTCTTCACCGTCAAGAGACTCACGATCACTTTTTATAATAACAGGCTGAATAAAAAGAGGGCTATTCTCAAGGGAAAGTATATATTCGGCCAGGGAAGATTCAAGAGCCGAATCATTTTCTGATACTGATCCTTCAACCGTCATTCTTTTTCCAACAGCCCCACTCTTCCTGTTATGAATATCGCTTAGAAGAACATTAACATTAAGCAGTCTTATTTCTGGTGGAGTTAGATTTGACAGCTCTCCTATGATTGCCAGTCCCAGATATCTCTTCGCGTATTCCTTTAATGCATTCTGTTTCTCTTTTTCTCTAGTTACAAGTTGAGTAACAGTATCAAGATTCACTCGGGGACTGTACTTTTCAAGCTCATACCGAAGAGACTTTACATCAACTGCCTTCCTCTCAATAAGATACCCCTGATAAAGAAAAAATACAATGCTAATAACCGAAAGCAAAATAAATATGGAAGTGACTAAACGGTTTACTCTGCTGACCCTTTCCCTGGCTTCTTTCTCTTCATATGTATAAAGGAAATTTGGCGTCTGGGAATTATTGGAAAGAGCAATCCCAAATGCCGGAGCGTAGCAGGCCCTGTCAATAACGTAATCAGGTACTGGGCCTGATTTGAAAACAGTGTTACCCGGAGCTAATGGATCTATCATTTCGGTTTGAATACCAACCTGCTCACCGATATATTTATCCAAATCCTTATGAGCGTAAATCTCACCGGCAAGAAAAATTCTGTTCATTTCACCATTCTTGAGAAACAGGGCGTGATGTTCAAAGCTCCTTTCCATCTGCCTTATCAACCTATCCAGTGGGGGTAGGATAACATCAAATACTTCAGCCTCTTTTACCTCCATGCCCGGAAAAATTGCATCTGATTTTCCCATATCCAGGCATAGGCTTAAAAGGATACTTTTTGAACGCATCTCATTTGATAATTCGCCTGCCTCCGCATTTATACGTTGTAAGACCTCCGGGCTCCCGCTCGAATCAAAGGACCCTTCTTCATATTTATCATGCAAATAATCTGATAAGGTCTCAATAATGCCATTTATTCCGGTTTTAATATTTCGTGTAAGTGCAAGGTTGCCGGATGAAAAAATATCTACGCGAGACCAATCCTCGCCTATAAAAAGATTACCGGCATTTTCATTTTCTGTGCTTATAAAACCGGTTCTAAAAAGGTTTTGGATTGCAAATGACGCAATTGATATCCCGCACAAAGGAAAACCGGCGCCATAAAATAGATTTTTTAATTCATTTACTTCCGACCTTGGCGCAATGCAGGCCATCACAGCTGTCTTTGGAATACCATCGTCATTCACATCACCACGGATCTCAAAATCAAGGATTGAATTCTCCTCATCCAGTTTCAGCTCCTTTTTAATCGTCCAGTTGACAACATTGGCAATCTGGTTTTTCGGGACTTTTGGAATTCGAATATTTCGGATCTCTACATTGGCCGATGACATCAGGCACCAGATCTCGCTGCTCTCGGGGGAACCACAAAAGTCTATAAGAATTCTTTTTAATGAATCTGTAAACTCACGACTTTCTCTATGGACCTGGAAATCAAGCGGTTCATTTCTGTATTCAAGAATTTTCCAGGAACTTTCAGACTCCAGACGGATTTTTATCAACCTGATATCCCTGTATCCAAAATGAATACCAATTCTGTCCGTTTTCTTTAAAAACCGGTTGATGTAAAATCTATTTTTGAATTTTTTTACTGGCTTAGGCTTAGAAGAATAGAAGTGTGAGTTTTCATCCTTGGAATCTCCCCCTTTCTGGATAAGATCAAGCAGTTTCTCAGTGGAAGATATCTCATCTGTGGGTTTCAAAAGCGGTCTCCAGTTTTTGTAGATATTCTCAATACAGATATAAGAGAAATATATCAAGACTTAACAAGTTTGACTCAAAAAACCTGATTTAATAAGGTTAAACCATACTTGCCATGACTTAGATTGACTTAAATTAGTCTAAAACTTTGACCATGTCAATTCTAATTTATTCCACCAGAAATAGATATCCTTATATGATTTCTCTAATAACCATTCAAAACAGGGAAAGTTGATATTCTTGTTTTCCTTTCAGGTAAAACATACAAAACTGAACCGGAAATAATAAATCTTTACAGTTGCCCTACAATCGTTACGGAACTATATTATGAGGATCTATCAGAACAGACCTTGCTGATGCAGATAATGATAGACTACTATTCCTACCGTGGTGGAGAGATTCAGGCTGCGGACCCGGCCCCAGATGGGGATTTTATAACACGAAAATTCTTCCCTGACATCAGAAGGAAGTCCCTGCGTCTCCTGTCCGAAGAGCAGATAGTCTCCATGCCTCACATCGGCCTCGGTATAGTCCCGCTCTGCAAAC
>JAFDJA010000039.1 GCA_019307745.1 Deltaproteobacteria bacterium
TTATGGAGCTAAAACGTGATTTTCCTGATACGAAGATTTTTGCCATGTCAGGAGGTGGTCGATACGATCCGAAAACATATCTGGACATCGCCAAAAAGCTGGGAGCTAATATGGTAACTCAAAAGCCTTTTGATCGGAAGGAATTGGTTGAGACAGTCAGGGAAGTACTCGAGTAGATTTTCACAAGACCCAGCGGCAAGACTAACTCAGAGAAAGACTAATATGTAAGGGATAAATACATGTAATATTAGGTCGTTAGTAATGAGTGAGATTGCGAATACCACTCGACATGTTCAGAATGAAAAATAAGGCATTTCAGGAATAGCAAGAGTAACCGAATATACACGTAATATTTCACGAAAACATTAAACGGAGGGAATTAAAATGAGAAACAGCTTTTCAGATATACTTACTTTTCTAATTATTACCATTATTGCTGCAACCGTATCTCCTGCTGTTCTGTTGGCAGGTGAGATCAATATAGGGGGTCTTATTGAAACAGGACTGTTTATTGAGCAGGGCTATGAGGAGGACTCCAGTGACATAACCCTTTCCACTGTTGAGATAGGGATTGATGCAGAACTCAATGACATGGTTCAAGGAAACATAGTCATGCTCTGGGAGGAGGATGATACAGAGGAGGTCATTGTGGACCAGGCCAGCATCACCATAGAGGATCAGGGCAGATATTTGACAGCAGGAAGGATCGGCCTGCCCTTTGGGTCCTATGAAAGCAATATGATTTCTGACCCTCTGACCCTTGAGATAGGTGAAACATGTGAGTCTGCTGTAATGGCAGGAATTGATTTCACAAACCTCTCCATGGCTCTATACACCTTTAATGGAGATACCGCGGAAGAGCTGAACAGTGAGGACAATATCGGCCATTTTGGTGCATCAATCGGGTACAGTATGGATGCCCAATCCATGAGCTCTGCAGTAGGCATTGATTACATAAACAGCATCATGGATACAGATGGCCTTTCCAGTGCTGTTATTGAGATGTCCGGAGAAACAGGCATGGTAACAGACTATGTGGCAGGAGCAGCCATACACAGTACAGTCTCTTTTGGGCCGCTTACTATTGCAGCAGAATATCTCACAGCCCTTGACAAGTATACAGACCTTTCAGGGGTTACAACCATGGAACCATCAGCCTTTACCGTGGAGGCAGGATATTCCTTTCAGATGGCAGGGAAAGGAGCGGTCCTGTCCATTGGATATCAGGGCACAGATGATATGAGCGGTATGCTCCCTGAAAAAAGGATTCTGACCTGTCTTTCTGTTGAGGTCAAAGAGGGCTTGAATTTCGGGCTTGAATATGCCCGGGATGAGGACTATAGCAATGCCACAGGAGAAACTGCAGATATCATTAATATCCTGTTGGCCATTGAATTTTAGACAACAATACCAACAACCACTGCTGTAAGTCATAAGTGGATTTGGTTTGAGAAAAAGTATCGATTACAATGTTTAATCTAGCATAGATTTTGATAATTAAAAATTGTGATTATGTCACCCTGTCATTTTCTGAGGGCTAAGGGAACTACAATAATTTGCGGGAAGTACACCTTCCATAATTCACGCATCCCTTATTCTCCGAGAAAATCATCGGCTGTTTCCTGCCATTGAATACGGGCGGCATCCAAAAGACAGCCGGAAGCATATGCAAGGTCAATCTGGGCGATCTGGTATTCCACCAGCGCCCGAAGTTCCGCAGAACGGGCATTGGCGAAACGTGCTTGTGCTGAAAGCACTTCATTAGAGGTTTGCAGACCCAATTCATGCTGCCTTTGCTCAGCGAGCAATGTCTGCTCGGCCAACTGCGCGCTTTTTCGGCTGACCAATACGCGTTGCCAATTCGCATTCAGCTGATCGATCGTGCCAAGTACTTCCTGGGTGATGGTTAATTCCCGCTGTTTTTTGGTGAGAAGGGCCCGACGTTTGCGTAATACGGCCTGGCGTAAACGACTTTTAGCGACCTCATTGCCTATAGGTATTTCCAAACTCAGTCCGAAGCGATGATCCACGAACTCATTGTCCAATACCATGTCGAACGCCTCGTTACCGCTCTTGCCCAGTCCGTTGATATTATAGGCGTAGCTTAACGCCAGGGCCGGTAATAGACGATTTTGTTCCAGATCCACCGTGCTGGCCTGGGTGGCGATCTGCAGTTCCAGTTCCAGCAATTCCATCCGGTTATTCAAGGCATAATCCTGTACCCGTTTTTTATCCAGGGGGATATATGCCGGGTTGAGTTCAACCACGGGTACCAGGGTAACTGGGGTGTCCATTTCCAGGTCTGGCTCGTTCAGAATGCGTTTAAGTTCCCGCTGCCGATCACGGACGGTTCTTTCGGCAAGGATGATGCCTTCCAGGCGTTCGGCGGCGGCAGATTCGGCCCGAAGGATTTCGATACGAGCCCATGTCTGGACTTCTACCATACGTTTGGCGCGTTCCAATTGGGCCACAGCCAGATCGTATTCCTGCTTGCGAACCAACAGCTCCTGACGGGCGGCATACAACCGCCAATACACTTTGTCCACTGTTGCCAGCGCATTCATGGTCTCCAGTTTGATCCGGGCGCGGGATGCCAGGGCATTATAGCCGGCGATACGAATCAAATGGGTATTGACGCGCGGACCGCTATTTCGCAACAAGGGCTGATTAAGGGAAAGAGTCAAATCATTATTGTATGACGTATAACTGGTTTCGTCGCTGTCGCTTTTGCTGCGAGGCATGTTAATCCTGATTTGTCCCCCGGTACTCAACGGTATATTCAGGCCCACATCCCAACTTTCAGATTGGCTGCTGGAGGACTTCACTAGGTTTCGACTTGGCGTTGTTCCCGATTTGTAAAAGACAGGTGTTTCCGATTTGTAAAAGTTGAAACTGGAAAAGGCCAGGGGCTCAAAAACTGCGCGGGCGGTGTTAACCGCCTCCTCTGCAATTTTCGGATTGAACCATTGCACCTGCAAGTCCAGATTATTTTGCATGACCATGGCCCTGCACTGGTTCAAACTCAAGGACAATTCGGTCGTGCCGGAATCGATGGTAACTACCTCATCGGATATGTCTGGTGGCTGGGGGTCGGCCATGGCCTGCCAGTCAAATGCCTTGACTTGCGTCAGGCGCTCCTCGGGTACGGCTATCGTATCATAACGTGTATCGCTGATGGTATGACGGCAACCTGTTAACAGGCCCAGGATCAATATCCATTGGAGCAGACGATATTTCAACGGGAACAGGGATTTCCCCAATCCGTTCCCTGAAAATAAAATCCGGTCTATTCCTCTATATATGTGCCGCGGGTGTGAGTCCGAAGGTACCGACTGTATCTTATTCATGCCTTAACGCCTCAATGGGGTCGAGTTTAGCGGCCTTGGCCGCAGGAAATATACCGAAAAATATACCGACAAACGTTGAAAAACCAAAGGCCAGGCCTATGGCCCACAGGGGGACATAGGCGGTACTCATTTCTATCTGTAACATGCTTTCGGCGACATCGGTTATGGCTAACGCCATTATCTGTCCAATACCCACACCAATGAGCCCTCCGAACAGACATAGTATGACCGCTTCCACTAAAAATTGTAACAAAATGGCAAATGGCTGCGCGCCAACGGCTTTTCGCAGGCCAATCTCCCGTGTCCGCTCTGAAACGGAAACCAACATGATATTCATAATACCGACACCACCGACCAACAGGGAAATACCAACAATGGCAACGGCGACCACCGTAATGATACCGACCACCTTATCCAATGCCTCAAGGACATTTTCCACCGCCTGAACACGAAAGTTATCCGGTTGACCCGGTTTGAGGTTTCGGCCGCGTCGCAAGAAGAACCTGAGCTCTGCCTGGGCCTCTTTTGACAGTTCGGGACTTTTACTGCGGGCCATCAACGTCATGTTCGGCTGCCAAAGCTTCCAGGCCGTTTCAAAAGGAATTAGAATCATCAGATCTGATTCACCCTTAGCCAATAAGTCAAAGTTCGATTCCGGTTCTTCTATCACACCGACAATTCGGAAGGATCTGTTGTCCACGGTAATCGACTGGCCTATACAATCTCTATCCAGATTCAACGCCGTACGCACTTCCGGTGCAATTAAACACACCTGCCAGGTTTCGGCCTGGTCTATGAGATTAAACTGCCGGCCCATGGTAACCGATCGATTTTGTATTTTGTGCCAGGGAGGATTGATCCCTACAACTCGGACATTCTCCTCTAAACGTTCGCCAAAGCTAACATTTTTATTCGAGTAGGTTATCGGCGTGAAATGGGAAACCGATGGACAGTGATCCGACAAGCCCTTAAAATGTTCCGGTATAAAACGCAGCTTCTTGTAGGGAATTTTTTTACTACCTTGACCACCTCGTGGCGAATGCGGCCAGATGGCAATGGTGTTGGTGCCGATGGTTTCAAACTCGGATCTCACGGTGGCGTTCACCCCGTCCAACGCGGCCACAATAGCTGTAACCGCTGCCACACCAATGACAATCCCGATCGTTGTAAGCGTGGAACGTACCTTGTTGGTATTAATCTGCCCGAGAGCCAGGAGCGCACTTTGTACCAACACCCACAGATACACAAGGGGCAGTTTAAAGAACTGTTTCATGACGTCACTCCCTTGCCCTGACGTTCATCTGTGTGAATTTGCCCGTCGCTCATGCGGATAACACGCCGGGCATGTTGGGCGATATATTCTTCATGGGTAACCATAACGATCGTCTGGCCGTCTTTATGCAGTTGATCGAATACGGACATAATACCATCACCTGTTCGGCTATCGAGATTCCCGGTGGGCTCGTCAGCCAACAGAAGATTCGGGTTGCATACCAATGCGCGCGCGATGGCGACCCGCTGTTTTTCGCCGCCGGACAATTGGTTGGGGCGATGTTTATAACGATTGCCCAGACCCACTCGATCGAGGGCTGTCCTTGCCAGACCCCTACGCGCCCGGAACCCTATCTCATTGGAATAGATCAGGGGCAATTCAACATTTTTTAAGGCATTTTGCCGGGGCAACAGCTCAAACGTTTGAAAAACAAATCCGATCTGCTGATTGCGAATCCGTGCCAGCGCGGCTGTTCCCAAACGTGTAGTGTCCTTTCCGGCCAGTTCGTATGTGCCGGAAGTCGCGCGATCAAGGCAGCCCAGCAGGTTCATCAGGGTGCTTTTCCCAGACCCGGAAGGACCCATGATCGCTACATATTCATTGTCCGCTATTTCCAGATCAACCCCGTTAAGGGCATGAATAAGCTCCACACCTACTTTGTATATTCTTGTCACATTATCAAGTCGAATGAGCATTTGACTAAAACCTTAGTAAGAGATGCTTCCATTACATGACTGCGCATCTATTCTGATTAGTGCTTAACCGAGATTCCTGCTTTTTCGGATTTGCCCTGAACATGACTTTTAGTTCAGGCACTGGTTATTTCATTTTTCAAATCAAAAAATACCACCATGATTTTTTCTTCTTGACCACCTTTTTTTTCCCCAACTCTTTCTCCGGCGTATCTGTTTCCCTTTTGACCTTCCTCAGGTGACGAAGACTTTCCAACACTTTATAGGGCCCTACGATAATCTCATCATCTTGAGAAATACCGGATGTGATAATCGTATTGGCGGCATCACTCGTACCGAAGATGATCGGGGTGACTACAGCCCGGCCTTTGATATGGCGAAAGACCACCGGTACAAGAATTTTGGATTTATCCACTTCGGGAGAATTCTCGCGAATTTTCCTTGGTAACAAATCGATTTCATAATCGACAACAGCATGGCTGGGAACTTTTATAATATTATGATAGGTATTCACTTCGATATCCACATCAGCGTTCAGTCCGGAAAAAATTTCCCTTTTGTCATTGTCCAGCAGAATCTCTACCTCGAAATAGTTTTCATTGTTGCGCCCTCGGGTCAGTGACAGGGCAGTGGACACGACTTTTCCCTTAAAAATCCGATCAGACCAGGCATGAATATTTATCCTGGCGTTTTGCCCCTCTTTTACAAGGGCAATATCGGTCTCGTCCACTTGAGCCACCAGAAGCATTTGTGACAGATCGGCAACCTCCACGAGCACGTTGCCGGGATTATAATGGGAGCCGGTTGCCATTTCCCCGACACTCGCGTTGAGCTTGAGGATGATGCCGTCCATGGGGGCGGTAATCTTCGTATATTTGATCCTTTCCAGCACCTGTGTGATATCCGCGTCAGCGGCTTCAAGCTCGCGCATGGAAGCCTTCAGACTGAGTTCGGCGCCTTTAAGCTCATGTTCGGAAGATATCAACCGGGCTGTAAGATTATCGACGGTGCTCTGTTGCTGATCCACGTTGGATTGAGATATGTCCTGAGATTTCAGGAGGGATTTTTTGCGTTGCAGTTCCTTTTGAGCCTGTTCCAGAACAGCCCGCTGACCCTCAACACCGGCTTTGCGTCCTTCCAATTGGGCCTGGGATGCGGTTATGCGCGCTGCCCTGGCTTCTCGACGGATCTTTGCCGCTTCTAGTTCCGCTTTCACGTCTTTGGAATCCAGCTCGATAAGAACCGATGGCTCGATGGGGGGATTATGATTGGGATCACCCTGGTAAACCCGGTCTCCTTCCTTATAAGGCAATTTAACTATTGTAGCGGATATCCTGGACCGGATTTCCACCTTTTCCTTTGGTTCTATCTGTCCGGGCGCGTTAACGAATTCGATTAGTGTTCCCTTTTCAGGTTGTGCCAAACGAACCATGGTGGCGGGTTTAACAGCCTTTTTAGCTTTAAAAATAAAACCGATTTTCACTGCACCAGCCAGTAAAATCGTAACAATGATAAGTATCGTAATCCATTTTTTCATTATTTTGTATTCCTTTTTCTGTAAATGCAGACGCAGTTAAAATCTATTTCCCTTCCTCCGAACTCTGAACGAAATCCGAACTTTTTTCAAGGAAAATCCACAAACAGATTTAGATTGAATCCAGTCCCGCGCCTTCGGCGCGGTGAGTAGGCGGGCAAAAATTCCTTCCCCCAGACCCCCTTCCTTTTTGCCCGCCTGCTTGGGCTCCATCGTGAAATTTTATTACAGGGCTTTTATAAAAAAAATCCCCGAATAGGGGATCTTTTCATATTAATGGAAGAATTAACTATTTTTTCTGATTTCCTAAATACTCTTTATATTCCTCTTCGGTCATCCCTTTGGCTTCAGCCTCAGCCTTAAAATTTTCATAATATTCTTTTTTCTGATTTTCAAGATACTTTTTGAATTCCTCAGTGCTCATGCCCATGCTTTCAGCTTTGGTTTCATATTGCTCTTGCAGATATGATTTAAATTCTTCAACAGTCATCCCCATAGCAGCCGCTTTTTGTTCAAATGCTTCGGCTTCAGTTTTTTTCTGATTTTTAAGATACTTTTTGAATTCCTCAGTGCTCATGCCCATGCTTTCAGCTTTGGTCTCATATTGCTCTTGCAGATATGATTTAAATTCTTCAACAGTCATCCCCATAGCGGCCGCTTTTTGCTCAAATGCTTCATATTTAGCAATATTTTTTTCGCTTTGTTCTTTAACAATTTCTTCAACTGTACCATTTTTCAAATCCATTTTCATTATGTGTGTCACATTATCAACAGTATTTAGAATTATATATGCTGTGTTTCCCTTAGTTATTACCTTCTGAACATCAAGATTATATCGTTCAATCACTTCTCTGATTTGAGGATCGTTCGCTATGATTTCCATAGCACGAGCTGTTTGTGATACTGGGCTAATTACTGAGGTAAAGATAATTGTCAAAGCAATTACTAAAGTTGCTGGAACGCCTATTAGGGCAAGTTTTGTTTTTTTCATAGATATTACTTCCTTAATATTAACGACTAAATTTTGTATTTTATTTTTCTTACGAGAATCGACCTCTTTCTTAAAATAAGCAGGGTGCTTTTTAAGAAGTTCTCGTTTTAAGGACAATTGAAAAGGCTCGTCAGTTTTTGGTCTGACGCTGAACAAACGAGAACAGAACCCCAAAAAAGAATTAATAAATTTTTGATTGCTGGTTTTGCCATCAATCAAATCCTCCACTGTTTTGAGTAATTCTTTCTCATCTAAATTGTTGGTTTGCTTGTTCATAATTTTTGTCCTCTGTTTATTACAACGAGAAAGAGGTTGAATTACTGCTTGTTAAATTTATTATGCAAAGCTTGAAGCCCTCGACAAAGGCTTGAAGCTGCACTTTTTTCTTCTATTTCTAAAACTTTGGCTATTTCTTTGTTTTTCATTCCTGTGAAAAACCGCATTGTAATGATTTCTGCTTGGCGGTCCGGCAATTCTTGAAGCATCTGAAAAAGTCTGCTGAATAATTGCCTGCGGTCATAATCTCCATCTGGCAAGATTTCATCAGCTTCAATTTCCGGCAAATCATCTATGTTCACATAATCCCTTTTCTTTTTAGTTCGGTAATAATCAGTCAGGCTATTACGGGCTATACGAAAAACCCAACTCGAAAAAGTAGCGCCCTTTTGCCACTCAAACGTGTCTATTTTGATCAAAACTTTGGTAAAAATTTCTGAAACTAAATCTTCTGCATCGTTTTTATCTCCCACCCGCCAACTGATATATCTAAAAATTTTAGGGAAATAAAGGTCATATAGTTTAGAAAAAGCTTCAGGGTCGGATTTTGCTTTTTTTACCAGTTTTTGCTCATTTAATTGATTTTGTTCTTCTATAACCAAAATATCCTATTAAACCTCTACCTATTAGAACGCAAAAAGAATAAAAATACTGCTTAAATAGAAATTATAAATTTTTATTACAAGCCTCATTCCAATAAATCATTCACCTTGATCCCAAGAGCATTTGCGATTTTACTGAGCGTTTTAACGCGAGGATCTGGGGGAAGGAATTTTTGCCCGCCTACTCACCGCGCCGAAGGCGCGGGATTGGATTATTGATGTTGTCGTCAATTTTGATCATCACCATTCGCGGCCCAGTTTCACGTATCCACGCCAAAATGTTTGATTTGGACGAGAGAGGTGTGCGACATGCATACTTTCAGTATTTGGGACAATACAAGATTGCCACAATAGTGTTTAATATCGTCCCATACTTTGCATTGAAGGTCATGGTTTAATTCAAAAGAGCTAACAAATCGTTCAAGTTGACCGCGCTTCGCGCGGCAACTTAGCTCCAACGTTCACGCCGCTACGCGACGCGAATGGCGAGTTAACTTCGTCCAACTTCCCGCATCCGATGTAATCTTCGCACCGGCGAAATCAATAAAAATGGATTTGTTGAAATCTGGTCGAATCGCCTCTTTTTTCGCTTCACCATTCCCGAGCATCGCTTGAACCTCCAACTTGATTGATATTCTCTTTTATATCAAAGGGTTGTCAGCCTTTCAAGCCTTTTTTTGCTCACCTTGCGGAATAATCCAGGCTAATTTAAGTCAAGATTGAACATATTGAATTTATGTGCTATTTTTTCTTAAAATATGCTATTTAATGTTCAAGATATTGTGAGTGAATTTCCTATTTTATCATATATGTTAACAAGGGGATAAAATGAAAAAAATTAAATTATTAATAACAATAATTTTGGTTCTTTTCTGTTCTAACTCTTTTGCAGGGGAAAAAGCCAACCCAAATCCCGAATCTCAACTGTACCCAAGCTTCAAGATGATTAAGACTTTTGGTTATATAGGTCTAGATCTAACTGGAACAGCAGAAAAAATTGGATTAAAACACGATGAATTAACAGACTATCTAAGACTCAGATTTAAAAATAGTTTTGCAAATTTCGAATATAAGGAAAATGATGATATAGCTAGTGCGATGTCTGACGAAAAAATTGCACCCACAATTGGCTCAATACAGATTAAAGTTTGGACAGGTGGAGAGGAACACTATCCAATTGCTATTCATATTAAACTTAGCACTGGAAACTTACCTGATTCAGATGATTATGTGGATGAATATCTTGGGACTGGATCAAAATCCAGTATACCTACTACTGTAAAAAAAGATATGTCCGCAATGATTGACAAATTAGCCATAGCATTTTTTAAAGCTCGTGGTGAATTATACTGGAGGAACAAGGAGAAAACATTATGGAAGAGAACTCATTGATTCATATATCAAAAGATGATTATGGAAAAGATTTTCAAGCTCATTTACTGGAACAATACAAGGTTGTTCGTTCTGGAATAACTGATCTTCAAAATGACAGAAATACACACAATAATTTTTACTTGGTTATCTTAACAGGGCTAGTGTCTGTTTTTGGGTTTCTGATAAAACATTTCCTTTCACAAAATTCTCAGGATTGGAAGTTATTACTAATATTTGCTATTTTTCCTATTTTAAGTATGGTTATCAGCGTGATATGGATTTCATTGAATAACTCGTACGATAAAGCATTAGAAATTCGTTATGGATTATTAAAAGAATATGAAAATGTGCTACCTTCTGTTCCGTTTACAAAAGAAAAAGATCTCAGAGACAATAATAAATATATTAAAGTATTTGATATATTTAAATGTCTAGCAAATACATTCATCGTTTTTAACTGTTTAATTTTAATTGGTTTGGATGTCTATATTATGTGGATAATCTGGAGTATCAAACCTTAACCAAATAAAAAAGGCATGAGAGAATATCCCATGCCTTTGTTTTAAGGATTATTTATCTTTATCTTATTCAATTATCATCTTAACGATAATAGAGTCGTGAGATCAAAAACCCCATACCCTTTTAGCTTTGTGTCAATTCCTTCATATTTAGTTCAAATCAAGAATTGTTTCCTCAAGCCAGATGCGGTTGTCTGAATTAACGTCACCGGCAGCGGCTTCCACACAACGGATATGTCCATAAAGGGATATCAGAAGTGTGCATACCAGTACTATTACAGGAACAAACAGGTTGTGAGTCGAATTTTTCATCATCAAATCCACGGGAACTCTTTAGTTATGGGGAAAGCTGTCAGATCAGGGCGACTACAATTCTCTTAACATGGAAAAACCATAGTCTTATCTGACATTGGCCAGCAAATTCATACTGCAGGAGGGTAGTCCAGACAATATGGAGTATTAAAAAGCAACAGTATTGATGTGCTGCAACTCTGTAATAAGGCCGAGAATATGGAAATCAGATATGGGTGTCAAGAAAGGGCGGTTAAGATATGTTGTTATTCAGCGAATAAAAGAAGAGGGCTCTCTGTCTGGCCTGAGGATTCTCTTAAAATATTATAGCATTGTATGGGGTGAGCCATATTTTTCAGGAATATCTCGTCCCGCAGTTGTGTAGGAAAAGAGGAGAGTGTCTGGCTATGAGTAAGTTCGCCTATTATGATCTCTCCGCCCTTTGCGAGCTGCTGAAGCCGAGCAGCAATATTTACGCTGTCCCCTATTGCGGTATAGTCAATCCTGCTTTCAAACCCGATGTTTCCCACAATTGCAGTGCCCGTATTGATCCCGATCCCTATCTCAAAGCCCTGTGTGTTCTGGGTCTGTTTTTTATTTATTAACGCTTCAGCAGCATTTTGCATCTCGAGGGCGGCCTTTATCGCATCAGAAGGAGCGGGACTTTCAGAGGCTATTAAACCAAATATTGCCATGATCTGGTCGCCAATAAATTTATCCAGTATGCCATTATGTTCAAATATAATCTTCCCCATAATGCTAAAAAAATTATTGAGCATGGAGACGACATCTTCTGCTGCCATGCTTTCTGCTATTGTAGTAAAAGATCTGATATCAGCAAAGAGGACTGTAACCTCTTTTCTCTCGTTTTCAAAAAACATCTCTTTTTTTGAATTTATCAACTTCTCTACAACATGTTCGCCCACATACCGACTCAGCCGGCTCCTCAGCCTCTCCTCATTTTTTGATTTCTCGTAGGACTGGGTTAGATCCCTGGCATAAGCCATAAGCTTAACAGACTGCTCCTTAACATTTTTCTTCGCATCATCAAGATCTCTAAGAACTGCATTGAAATTGTCCGCTATATCGCTTATCTCCTTGTCTGCTTTAATAATAACCGGCCCCTCTTTCAGGCCCGCCTTGATATCTTCTGTCTCTCTAGCGAGTTTGGCGAGTTGATCGGAGGTATGTCTCAGGAGTGAAAATCCTATGATAATATAGGACAACACAAACATCGAAAAAACAATTACTTTAAAGGAATCGATCTCAGCTGTGGTAAACAGATAAACCGAGGTAAGGAGGGGGCAGATACCGAGCAGGATCAAAACCAGCCATGACTTACCTGAAAAGCTACTAAAGTTTCTATATCTTAGTCTTGCCATAAATGCTTCAACCCAAACCACAGGATCCCCTGTCGGATCCCTGTTTTTCCTTTATGTCTCTATTAAAGTTCAAGGGTTCATCAAAATGGACACCTACGCCTGCCTTGCTCCCATCCATGCTGAGTTCATTGCCCACCCATACAACGGTCGCCTTGCCCTTCATAAAGGCCCTGCCTTCTTCAACGGACGGTAAATAGATGGTCAATTCCAGAGACTGGTCAGTGAAGTATCTGTCCCTCTGGTCCGTCATAATCCTTGCGCCTCCTCCTGACACATCAAACAGCGCCGCATTGTCAAAAAACTCTTCCCCATCGGAATTACTGGCTGTCACCTTAACCATGAATTCCATTTGCAGCCGGGCAAACTCCCTTTTTTCAATCCAACCGTCAATTTTTCCAGTCATTATTGTTCATCCCCTTTATATTTAGAACCTGAGTCTTGCATAAACAATTTTGAAAGGTATCATAAATATCAATGACCTTGGCTCCTGCTACCGCCAGGAAGGCCCTGAGCCGTTTCCTTTGCCGATACCCAGGCATTCGGATCCGGATTTTCCTAATAAACAAACCAACTCCTAACTTTGCAAAAAATGAGCCAGCCAAAGTTGAAGTTATCGCAAACATGGCTATGGCAGTGCTGATGCCAGTAAAGATATCAGTAAACCTGAATGAAACTGCATCTCCGGCCGCCATTCAGTTGATAATTGAGAAGGCGGGAACTAAGTCTATTATGGCTTCAAGGAAGTTTATCGCCGGTCTAAAAAAAAGGAATGATATCACAGAATTTTTCAAGGCTACCAAGATCATTTATATGAAAAGGTAAAAAAGGATATCTAAAGGCCTGCCATGATCAAGACCCTTGCCGTAGTCAAGATGCTCCCAGCGTCAATTCTTCGACACCTCCATTTTAAAGAAAAGGCTCTTGATTCAACAACTGTCACCCTCTTTAACAATGGCAGCGAAGGTACACCTCTCATGTTTCAGTCCCTTTGCCTGGTTGTGGTGGGAGCTGAAAAACTCCGGTAAGAGGCAAGGCAGAATTTTCAGGTAAAATCAGGAAAGATGACCTGCGAGATGTGAGGAACAACTGAGACTACACCGATCGCAGGATGTAATATCCCTGCTTACCGCACAATCACTTAAAAAATAAATTGCCCTCATATCACATTGATATGATACTTAAGATAAAGAAACAACCTGGTAGTACTACTCAATATCCATATAACTAATATAATACTGATTAAAGTTGACCTGTATGAGTCCAATTTGATAAAATTTTAAGCTAAAATCTTTGATACCGTTAAATTTAAACCTTAATCCCTCACAAGGTATCTATTGCGGCTTGAAGCGCCTCGCTAAGATACAGATTGAAGGATCAGGTATAATTTATTTCCACCCATAGACTTATGATATATTTATGGACCTAAAACCCACGCATTTATCAATAGAGGAGGAAGAAAATGGCCATAAAAACCATCATTAAAAGGACGATCCCCAAGGAAAAGGAATCAGAGTTATTACCACTTCTATTAGAGCTCAGATCAAATGCCCTATCCCAACCAGGCTATATTTCCGCAGAAACGTTGCGGAATATAGACAATCCAGAGGAATTTCTGGTGATCGGTTTATGGCAGTCCGTTGATTTTTGGAATGCCTGGAAAGCCAGCAAGAAAAGAATGGAGATACAGGAAAGAATTGATACATTACTAAGGCTGGAAGACGAAATCAGCACCTATTATTATAGCTGATAAACCTTAAAAAGTATCGAAAAGGGGCTTGTCTGTCTCTGGCCCAGCCAAACTGAAAAAATCCAAGGTACCCTGAAGGTTGAACCACGGTTAGACAGTGATGAATATTAATAATTATAAAAACCCTTTATCCGTGCGGATCCTTATTTATCAGTGGTTTTTACAACTTTGTTCTTACATATAAGATATAAAAAAAAGGAGACCCATGCCTAATACTAAACTGGATCATCACATACTTTATCGATTTTTTCCTTTCTTAACCTGGTTTAAGGGATATGAAAAATCTTTTTTTCGAGTTGATCTGATCGCAGGTCTGACTGTTGCAGTGGTGCTCATCCCACAGGCAATGGCCTACGCAATGCTTGCTGGAATGCCACCCGTTTATGGACTCTATGCGGCAATGGTCACACCTTTTATCGCGGCGTTATGGGGCAGTTTACGCCTTCTTGCCACCGGGCCCATAGCCATTATGAGTTTACTTGTTCTCACATCACTTACGCCTTTTGCGGAACCGGGGAGTCAGGAGTTCATTGAGCTGGCTTTTCTGTTAGCATTCATGGTGGGGGTATTGTACCTGGGAATCGGTCTGTTTCATCTGGGACAGATAATGTCCTTTATCTCACACTCAGCGATCAAAGGCTTCACCTCTGCCGCGGCAATCATAATTATTGCCGCACAACTCCCCCACTTCCTTGGTCTCACCGTATCCCGGCATGAGTACATATTCCCCATGCTGTTAGAGCTTTTAAGAGGTCTCCCTAATTTACATATCCTGACTTTCATTGTAGGTGCCGTGGCGTTTATCATAATTTACTGCACTAAGAGATATAAACCCAATTTTCCAGCAGGGCTTGTAGCACTGGTTTTAACATCAGTTGCTGTGGTGCTGTTTAAGTTGAGTGGACATGGAGTAGCCCTTATAGGCGAAACGCCAAAAGGATTACCCAGCCTGCACGTGCCGTTAATGGATTTTTCCACTATCAGTTCGCTTATGGGCCCAGCTATTGTTATAGCCCTGGTGAGCTTTGCAGAGACATATTCGGTGGGTAAGGCAATTTCCGCTAAAACCAAACAAAGGGTGGATGTTGACCAGGAGTTTATAGGTCAGGGACTTGCTAATTTAATCGGTTCATTTTTTCAGTGCTACCCGGTAAGCGGTTCATTTTCCCGAACAGCAATCAATTACTCAGCCGGTGCAAAAACTGGAATATCCAGTGTCATCTCAAGCCTGACCGTCCTACTTGCCTTACTATTTCTGACACCCTTGCTTGCCTATATTCCACGCGCTACTCTTGCCGCCCTGGTGATTAGTGCGGTGTTACTCCTATTTCACCCCAAAGAAGTATTTGATATCTGGAAGATGAATCGCCATGATGGAATTGTGGCAGTCACTGTTTTTGTGCTGGCACTTTTAACAAAACCGGATTACGCTTTGCTAATAGGCGTTATTATTTCCCTCATGTTGTTCTTATGGAAAACAATGCGTCCCCGTATTGTCAGGGTTACAAAAGATCCCGAGCTTAATATGTTTCTCGACGCGGATGCTCATGATAAACCCAGCTGCCCGCAAATACTACAACTACGCTCTGAAAATGCGATTTATTTTGCTAATGCGGAATACACGGTTAAACATATACTTGAACGGCTTAGTATGGCGCAGACTTCGCAGGCCAAGTTTTTACTCTTAGACTTTCAAGGTGTGGGATTTATAGATCTTACAGGAATTGATGAACTCCGCACACTACAGGAAGAAATCAAACAAAAAGGAATCGAACTTGCCCTTATGGGTGTTCACCTCCCTGTAAAAGAGGTACTAATAAGCTCAGGCATGATCAATGAGCTGGGACCCGGCAATCTGATTGAATTTAGGGGGGAAGCAATAACACACCTTTTTCAGGATATAGACCACGGATATTGCAAGAACGTATGCCCCTACCAACTTTTTTTTGAATGCAAGACCGTGAAAGCGACTTAACCCGAGGATACTATTGCCTTATAAGGACGATAAAAAAGGACCTGTAGGTTGTAAGACAGACCGTCCCTAGAAACCGTACGCAATGGCTTAGACAATTATCCTTTTAATGGGAAACAGCTTTAAAAAGATGTGAAGAGAGATAAAATAGATGAAATCTGTATCAACAATTAAAATAAGGACTTCTTCAAGATCCGACATGGTGGATATCACTTCTCAAGTCCGGCAGATAGTCTCAGAATCAGGCATATCTGACGGTGTATGTATTGTTTTTGTCCCCCACACTACCGCTGGGATTACAATCAATGAAGGGGCTGATCCGAATGTATGTACTGATATCTTAGGAAAACTGAATGATCTTGTACCCCGGGATGGAAGATTCCTCCATATGGAAGGCAATTCAGACAGCCATGTAAAGGCATCATTGGTGGGAAGTTCTGTCTCAGTGATTGTGGAAAAAGGATCTCTTGTCCTCGGCACATGGCAAAAGATCTTTTTCTGTGAGTTTGACGGGCCAAGGTCAAGGAGGATTTACCTCACCATTTAAGGAGTCTGAATTACTCCATTGAACCATGAAAACGGGCATCCTATTGGTTATTGCAAAATAAAATCAAACTTTTCAAAATTGTTTATGCAAAATTCAATTTCTATATATTTTGAATCCATTTTTTAATACTGGCCCATTTCAATTCCAGCTGCAAATCTGGTCACCATGATAAAGCATATCAGAGTTTACCTAATACTCTTATCTCTGTTTCTATTTTTCCTGCTTTTCATTGCCGGAAGGCTGGGGTTGATTGCCCATGAGTTTATTGGCCATGGTATTCCCTGCTATTTTTTCGGTGGGGAGATAGAGGAATTCAGGCTTTTTCTCTTTGGAGGAGGCTGGATCAACTATAGTATCCAGGAAGTTATTCACTCAAAGGGGCTTTTTCCTGCCATAATTGTTCAGATCTCAGGGGTATTGTCAGAAATTGCTATAGGATCTGCGTTAATTTTTCTAATTAGATTTCTGAAAGTACTCCTTGTCAGGGCAATAATTATCTCTCTTATCTTAATACTTTTCGTTCATGCAAGTTATTATTTTACAATATCCATGTATTATGGGACAGGGGATGGAAGCCCCTTGTACTTTTTTCTCAATGAGCCAATCCGTCTATTATTTGTAGCCCTGATGTCTATGCTAACAGTCAGTATAGCATATGTCCTCTCATTGAAATATTCGCCATTTATCAGGACCTGGGTTATCCTGGAAAAGAAAAAGGATTACATTATAGTGTTCTGCTTATCCGCGCTGACTGCCGGCTTGTTTCATGGGACATTAACCATAGGGGAGCAATATTTTTCAAGGGACAAACATTATGCTTCACTAAAAACACCTGAAAATGTGGTCCAGAAAGAGATTGCCCTTGCCAATCAATTGGACGAATACAGGAAAACATTTAACAAAGATCCCAGTCCGGAATATATTAATAAAATAGAAGAAGAACTGGATAAGATATATTACCAATTCCCGATTGAGATTCCTTTGGGTCTGGCAATTGCGGCAGGCCTGGTTATGGGATTTATTTGTTCTACTAAAAAATCGAATCTTCCCAATGATTCAATTCAATTTCAAGATAACATAGTTCTCGGTGTATTATCAGCCTGCTTCATAGCGGCAATTATATGTGTGAATCTATTTCTCTCTTAACTCGGTAATTCCGCTATCCCCATTTCGAGTGCCCCGCAAAACATCAATACAGACTTGATACTTGTTTAAAAGGAAGTTCATAACTTTTTAAAAGCTACTTCTCATTATATCAACTGGGAAGATTAATGCGAGGATTGCTCATTTTATCCACGGAGTAAAAGGATCAGAACTCTACCCATCCCTTGATACTAAAATAGATATTTGCTTTGCTGGAATCATCAGTGTTTTCAATCAGGTCAGGAGCGTACACTACTCCAATCCCTGGTGCAGCCTTTAATAATCTTAACAGGGTCATGGCAATATTTACTTCAAGGCCCATTGAGCTGATCCATTCATAGTTGTCACCATACCCTGAATCATCCCATGTTCTTCCTCTTTCAAAAAACAGCTCTCCGCACATCTGGCGAAGATATATAGGAACTTCCCCTTCTGAGCCTTCTGCAGATTCAATCAGCGGGAATCTATAGGACAGGCCTGCTTTCATCACTCGTTCACCTGTTTGATAGTTCACAGGATATCCTCGGATGTCCTGATCACGCTCTATACCGCCCGCTTCATCTGCTGTAATCAGAGAACCCATACCTCCAAGTCCGAAATGTCCCTGTGCCACATTATCTCCTGTGCCGAATCCATAAAAGCCTGATAGCAGAAGGGCATGATTTTTATGCCAGGGCATTGGCAGATATTCCCTCCATTCACCTGTGATACGTCTCCTTGCAAGTTCTCCACCCCATTCCTTTCTGGAGATGTCTCCTACCATAGTAACAAGTCTGCCATCCTCCACTGAACAACTTCTTCGAAAGGCGGTTCCATTGAAATAGGAAATACGGGCCCACAGGCTGCTCTCATTTTCTCCAAAAGGATCGATAGCCAGATTCTTACTGCCCTGGTAGCTCTTCGTGATTTTGTTAATAAACTTTCGAGCTTTATACTCATACCCCAACTGGAAAGATGCCTGCCATTCCCTTTTGATAAAAGGATACTTAAGGGCTATCCCATACTTTAACACCTTCTCCCCATGATCAAATCTCTTTTCTGTGCCCTGCTCAACCAACAGGTCTGGATATAATTCCTGATCGGTCAGGACATATGTCCGAATCCAGGGATATATCCCCCGATATTGATGCTGTATTGTCCCCAGCCTGGTATTGTACCTGGAGGCTGCCCCGGCGGCAAACCATAAGTTCTGATAGCCTGCCGGATCGGAAAAAGCGGCATTAATCCCTCCTTGCCAGCCGAATCCCGTCGCGGCCAACCATGGGGACCAATAATCGGGCCTGATATTTGTGAATGAGTTGTATGGCCTGGACTGGGCTGCTCCCGGCATATGTTCAATCTCCTGACCATTGATATTCTCAGGAGTGTTGGGTATTATTTCAGCTTTCCAGGAGGATCTTATTACAGGAAGGTCTGTCAGACCAAAAGGTTCTGTCTGGTATGGGAAAAGGACCAGATGCGGCCCCTGCGCATCGTATCCGGTTGCGGTTATAGTGCTGCCATCAGATGAAAATTCAGGGGAAAAGAGCCCTCCTGTGACATGTGTCAGGGCATTCGGTTTACTGCCTCCGGCAGCCTCAATCTCATAAATGTTATACACACCGTTAATGTCACTGCTGAAGGCCAGATAATTTCTTCCAGGATGCCAGGCTGGTGTAAGAATCTGGCTCTCACTTTCATAAATTGTTTCAACACTGTTTAGGATCAGATCCAGGACATTAAGGGCAAATCCACTGGTTCCAGGCTGCACAAAAGCGATTCTGTCACCATCTGGAGAAAAACGTGGAGAGGTAATGGCCTTTAGCAAGGGTCGTTTCAACAATATCTCTTCTTCTCCCGCCTTTCCATTCTCATCGATTGCCAGAAGGATAAGGCAGTATTCCCCTGCCCGTTGGCTTATTCCCGCACATAGCGCCTTGTCAGGGGAAAAATCTATAGTTCTATACCTCCCCTGACTTGTCACCAGGATATCAGATTTCTGTCTGATATCGTATCTCCGAATTTCGTACCAGAAATTTTCATTGTTCTGGATATTCAGGGCAGTGTAATAGAGGACCCTGCCATTAGGTGCTACAGTTATATCGCCAAAAAAACCGGTTGACAGGGCATTCTGAATCTGCTCTGTCTTCCCTGTTTGGGGGTCATACTGGTATAAGGAGCTTCTTTTCTCCTCCTCCATTCCAAGAAAATATATCTTTCCATCCGCAAAGACCGGATGATAGGCGCATATCTCCTTAGGTGTAAGCCGCCTGATTTTTGTAGTTGGCAGGGTTTCAAGTCTTTTCAGATTCCTTTCCTGGACTTGAATTTCATTGTAACGCATCTCATGGTCCAGGAGCCCAAGATTTTTTCCAGTGATTTTCTCCATGGCAGGAT
>JAFDJA010000275.1 GCA_019307745.1 Deltaproteobacteria bacterium
CCCGGAGCTATTAAATCCCGTTTTGGCAACCGTAAGCCCCCCACTGCTGCCTACGGCGGTTGGACCCCTATTCTGCACCTTGATCGATCTGAGGAAGAGCCCTTATTTGTAGGGGGGTTATTCTGGGATGGCCGTGCCACCGGCTGGGAGATAGACGACCCCTTGGCAGAACAAGCTATGGGCCCTTTTCTTAATGCTCTGGAACAAAATGTCATGGATAAAAAGATTGTTGTTCAGAAGGTATTAAAATCTGATTATGCCAATCTTTTTATAAAGGTTTGGAGCAAGGACTCTCTATCTTTGGAAAATCATGAAAATGCCTTTGTGAATATCGCCCAATCCATAGCTGCATACGAGCGTTCCATCGAATTAAATCCCTTTAGTTCCAAGTTTGATGACTTTTGGCGCCATGCTAAAAAGGCTGGCTTGGATGTAGAAGAAATCGATGAAAAAAATTTCACTGGATTTAAGAATTTTGGCTTAAATGATGAAGAAATAAAGGGATTAATGCTCTTTAACACCAAGGGGTCATGTGCAGAATGCCATGTCTTGACTTCCCTAAATGGCAATCCCCCCCTGTTCACCGATTTTACATTTGATAATCTTGGCGTACCCAAAAATCCCAAAAACCCCTTTTACCAAGCCAATAAAGAATGGAATCCCGATGGCACCGACTGGGTGGACAAAGGCTTGGGAGCCTTTTTAGAAACCGTCAAAAAATATAGCAAACTCGCCAAAGAAAACTATGGTAAACATAGAGTACCAACCCTCCGTAATCTAGATAAACGACCCAATCCAGATTTTGTCAAAGTATTTATGCATAATGGGGTATTTAGTTCCTTAAAAGAGGTTGTTGATTTTTACAATACTCGCGATTTACCAAAGAAAAAATGGCCGGAACCAGAGGTGAAAGAAAATATCAACAAGGATGAACTGGGGAATCTAAAACTAACCGATGCTGAAGTTAATGCCATTGTTACCTTTATGAAAACCCTCTCTGACCGATAATCAGCCGGAGAATGTTTTGAATATTTTCCTTGACCTTGATCGGTGAAATCCATATTATTTTTCCTATAATTAATATAATATTTCCAGGATATGAAAATATTATCAAACAAATAGGAATATCATGAAGAAAAAAAAGATAAGTCGTCGCGGTTTTGTGGGTGGTTCCATGGCTATGCTGGCCGGACTTGGATTGCCCGGGAGTTCGAAACTTTTCAGCCGGACATCGGATATGAACACCGGCGGTCTGAAAATAAAAGAATACCGCACATTGGGAAGGACCGGGTTCAAGTGCTCGGATATCGGTTTTGGCAGCAGCGGTGTGACAGATCCTGCTCTTATCGCAGCTATCCTGGATACCGGGGTGAACTACATCGATACCGCAGAAAGTTATCTCCGCGGCCAGGGGGAGAGCGCGATCGGAAAAGCTTTAAAAGGGCGTGACCGAAAGAAAGTATTCATCTCCACAAAGTTAGGGCTCCGAGAAAATGCAACCAAAGAAAACATCATAGAAAGAACGAATAAGTGTTTGGAGAGGCTCCAGATGGATTATGTCGATTGCTTGATGATCCATATGCCTTCAACAGTTGCTGCATTGAATAACGAAGCTTATCATGCAGCCATTAAAGATCTGAAAACAGAAGGGAAAGTGAGATTCAGCGGATTGTCCAACCATGGCTCCCAATGGGGAGATGTCCCGGATACCATGGAGGATGTCCATTTGGCAGCCGCTGAAGATGGTCGTTTCGATGTGGCTCTGCTCGTGTACAATTTCATTCAGCGTGATATGGGGGAAAACATCCTTAAGGCCTACAAAAAAAATAACGTGGGAGCCACGTTGATGAAGACCAACCCTGTCTTGAATTATTTAGAAATGAAAGAAAGGGTGGATAAATCCAAAGAGGAAGGCCGGGATCCCAATCCACGCATGAAAACTCTTATCGAGCGGCTAAAAGCACGGGCTGACCAGGCAGAGGCTTTCAAGAGCCAGTACAACCTGAAGAATTTTAACGAGATCCGGGATGCGTCGATCAAGTTTGTTTTGAATAATCCGAATGTGAATACAGTCTGTCCTTCCATTATTAATTATAACGACATGGAAGCCTATGTTTCATTGTCCGGCAACAAATTTGACTTGAAAACTCAGAATACTCTAGCAGCATACAAAGCCGCTTATGGGGAATTTTATTGCCGTCACGCCTGCGGTAAGTGTGAGCCACAATGCCCATACAATGTTCCAGTAAATACCATCATGCGGTACAACCATTATTTCGTGGGCCAGGGAAAAGAAAAAGCGGCAATGCTCGAATACGCCTCACTGCCGACAAAAAAGGCCGATATCTGCTCCACGTGTGAGGGACACTGCGAGCAAGCATGTCCTTATGGTGTTCCGGTGCAGGGGCTTTTGATGTTGGCCCACCAAACTTTAACCCTAGTCTGACGACTAGAACGTCACTGTAATCCAGCCACTCTTCATATTCTTGTTATGTTATGGTAATTTATCGCATAATGATCATTTCTAATAGAGTTCAGCTAGTCAATAATAGATAAAATAAGGCCAGGAGAATGCAGTGATCTCAAAAGAAGCAGCGGCGATC
>JAFDJA010000276.1 GCA_019307745.1 Deltaproteobacteria bacterium
ACGCCTGACCACTTCACCACATGGGCAGGGGACGCACTGGCATCAGATCCGCTTCATATTCCAGCAGCCTCTGGCCATGAACGACGGGCAGTGTCTGTCAGGGAGCATGTCATTGACTGCCAACGATGAGCGCAGTTATGATCTGTCCCTTTCCGGAGGAATAGAAGGCACTGATATCAGTGTCTCACAGAACTACTCTATAAGCTCACATCAGTACTGGTGGCATTCGAGTTCCAAGCCTCAAGATGAGGAAGCATATCCCCAGAACTACGGTCTCTATCCCGTAGAACCCAGTTAGACCGGTGAGTTACACTAATTACAATTAGCAGAGAGGAGCCCGGTCAAAAACCGGGGTCCTCCTTTTTCGGGACTGTTCACCTCGGCTGTAACTGCTTAATAATATAAGGTAACGGATTTAGAATTTACATTAGATGTCACCGTATGCTACTATTTGTCGAAGGATAGTTGCAACACAAACTGCAAAGTGATATAGATTTCAGACAATAATAGGCGAAAACATTTCGAAAAAGGATCATATTATGGAACAGGTCACGGACAATGTTTATGCGGAAACCGGTTACATGGGGTGTAACCCGGGTTTTGTGGAAACGTCAGACGGTATAGTGATGATAGACTCCCCTCACAGACCTACTGATGCCCTGGAATACCGGGCTGTCATTGAGAAGCGGGGCAAGGTCAGGTATCTGATCAATACCGAACCACATGGAGATCACCACGCGGGCAACTGCCTTTTTGAAGCCGTCGGAGTAGCACACCAGGGCACAAGGGAGGCAATGGAACGGACTCCGCTGGAGTTTATGAAGGAGCGATTGAGCAGTATAGACCCTGACTATGCCCCTAACCTGGACTCTTTTTATATAAAACTGCCCGAGATCACTTTCAAAGAATCCATGAAACTGTATGTGGGTGATCATATATTTGAACTGATCAATCTTCCCGGTCATACTGCAAGCGAGACAGCGATATTTATTCCCAGGGAACGCGTGGTCTTTACCGGTGACAATCTCTTTCACAACTTCAATACCTGTCTGCAGGAGTCAGTCCCAAACGAGTGGCTGAATTCACTGGAAATACTCAAGGGCCTTGACGCAGATACATATGTTCCGGGACACGGAGAGGTGTGCTCCAAGGAGTACCTGGATGAACAGGCATCCAATATAAAGGAATGGATTGCCTCGGTTAAAGATGGAGTAGAAAAGGGCTGGTCTATGGAGGAGGCGCAGGAAAGGATATCATTCCTTGAGCGTTATCCGATAGATGAAGAGATGAAGATGGTTGGTCAAGAGCTGCAGCGGATGAGCATCGCCCGACTGTACAAGCTGGCCAAGGAAGGCCAGATATAAATAGGACTGGATGGAAACGATCCGTCAGCAGATTATCGGCTGCCTGACCGAAGAGGCGATGAGCGCGATCGATCTGTCCCAGGAACTGGGGGTCAGGGAAAAGGAGGTCTATGAACATCTCCCTCATATCGCGCGGTCGGTGGCAAACCTGGGTAAAAAGCTGGTGACGCTGCCTTCCAGATGCCTGGGCTGCGGATACACATTCAAGGACCGGAAGCGTCTCACCCGTCCCGGCCGCTGTCCGAAATGCAGGAGTACCCGCCTCAGGAGACCGATGTTCGAGATACGCTTGTCGTAACTGCTCAGGTACATAGGCTGCAGCCTAAACAACCTGATACAGTTACCGCTTGTCTTCAAAATAGAATAGGTGAATGATATGAGAATAAGAGCATTTATCGTTTTAATATCTCTAATAGCTATCTGCATTTTCTATGTCCCTTCAGTAATGGCAGAGGACCTTACCATAGTTGCGACTGACGAAGCCTACCAGGAGGCACAGGGGTGGGTGGATTTTCTAAGGGCAAAGGAGATCCCACTAACCCACGTTACCCCACAAGAATTTGCAAAGGGCAGTGAAGCAAAGTATATAGTCCTCATGGGCGGTATGGATGAACCGGAAGGCATCAGGGATATTGCACAAAAAGTGCTCTCCAAAGAGGAGTTGCAGTCAATATTCCAGGATGGTAATGGAAAGGCGTTCAAAAAATATATAATGCCCAAAAATGCAAAGGGCCCCCAGATGTGGGGTGCAACAGTGAACCATATCATTTTTACGGGCACTGACCTGGCAGCTGCCGTAAAGGCAAGGAAAAACAGTAAAGATATGTGGTGGGAGGAGCTATCTGTCTGGTTTGATATCGATGAATCGCCTGCCATGCATCCATATTAGGAAACGATTCATGTCAGAATGTAACACCATTTCATTACGCTATAATTGAAAAGGGGTGACATTCGGAAAAATATGGTCTTTCTATTATCCTGAGTATCTGTAACCTTAAAATCTAAACTATAGAAAGGGAGGGAAAGAATGAAACGGTTATTAATTCTAATAGTATTATGCTCATTTGTTATTTTGCCTTCAACGGTTTTTGCGTTCCCCAGCATCTATCCCACTGGAACGACAATCTACAAGCCTGAAAAATGCTGGAATGGTTATACCATGCTGATGTCAAATCCTGGCGCTCTTCTGATCGATATGAATGGTAATGAAGTGAAAAAATGGAATGATGA
>JAFDJA010000148.1 GCA_019307745.1 Deltaproteobacteria bacterium
AATGCTCACGCTCGACCACGGACAAATGATTGTATTGTTTTGGCATAGACACTTAGGATAACATTTTCCTTTCCGCTTTCCCAAGTGTTGCACTTCGCTATTGAACTCGCGCATTTAAAAGGAATTCCTCTAACCTAAAAGTATGGCGGAATTATTTGCCATTAAAGATTCGACACCAATTCTCAGCAGATATTTTCAGTACCCGGGGTATTTTTCCCACCAAAGATCATCCATTTGATCAGGCAGGTAAAGATCCAGAGCTATCTGTTCAATCACATCCTTCAAATCCAGGTCTTTTGTCCATGGCTTGGGGTGACAATTGTTCTGGCTGTTGTTGGTGCGCTTTTGATCTGCATTTTTGTAGAGAGGACAGTAAAATTCAGGTTGAGTGGGGATATGGGAACTGAAGGCCTGGATCAGTCACTTCATGGTGAACACGGCTATGATATAATCGGATGACGAGCTGGTTCACCCGGGGATAGACAGAATCAAACATTTTTTCTCTGCCGGCTTTGGCAGAGAGAAAATGTTCCTACTCATGGAATTTCAATCTATGGGGACTTTTTCCATTAAATCCGGTATTTTTCAGTCCCAGCACCTTGGAGTGGATGAAAGCCCGATCATCTCTCTTGCCTGCTGGGGAGTGGCTATTCCCCGTCCCAGCTCCCTGACCAGGCGCGCTGTTCTCCTGACCAGCTGGGCATTACTCTCAACCAATACCCCTTTTTTGTAATAATTATTGTCTTCCAGACCCACTCTTACATGTCCGCCCAGTATTATTGCCAAAGTAGTCAGCGGCAGCTCAAAGGCACCGACTCCTATAAGGCTGAAAATCGTGTCCTGAGGCAGACCCTGGACAAGAGACAGGACACTGGACGGCGAACAGATGCCGGAAGAATGAGGCGCAAAAACCAGTTGGGTCCAATATGGTTTTTTTAACAAATCCTGCCTTATCAGATTTTGCATATCATTAAACATGGCGGCATTATATATCTCCAGTTCCGGCTTGATATCTCTCTCCAGAGCTTTCCGCGCCACGGCCTCAATAAAGCTGGATGTAAAAGGGAAAATCCATTCCCTGTACCCCTTTTCACCGCCGCCGGCTCGCACGGCAAAAGACCCCATATTAAGTGAACATAACTCGGGCTCGGCGTCCAGAATTACCAGAGCTTCACTCAGCCCAGCGTCAGGCACGACTCCGGTTGAGTTTCCGACAATTATGTCTGGACACAACTGCCGTATTTTACTATTTATTTCCCGGAAGCGCCGTGGGTCATATACAGGGGTTTTTCCATCCACATCCCTGGCATGGACATGCACAGCCGAAGCTCCGGCTTTATAGGCCTCATATGTTTGTTCGGCCTGCTCTTCCGGCGTCACGGGAAGGTTGGGATTCTGCTTTTTACTGCCTCCGCCTCCTGTGATTGCCACAGATATTATTACGGGAGGCATATCGCTTTTTGCCACCCGGGACATATATTCGTAAGGATCGGAATAATTCCAGTAATAAGACATGTATAAATACCTCACTTTCAACCTAGCTTTCTACCTGATCGCTTTCATACAAGTCAAGTTTAAACACTGAAATGTCTTTTTTACTTTTTAAACATCTTCACCTATCCCTTCACTTAGAGGCTGCGATATCAGCCGATCAGGCGGAAATATGGCCCAGTCAATGAGGGCAGGCCAACATTAGTTGGTGTACTATTAAGAGAAGAAGCTGAAAGAGAAAAAGTTAAGAAATAGCTGATTTAATTTTGATTTGACCATAAAAAAGCCGGGGCGATTTGCTCCGGCTTTTTTTGTTGGTTGTTCCCTGGTTGTATGGTTGTAATGACGTAAGTATCTTATTTAATTAATGGTGAGTGGTGGGCGGTATGGGATTTGAACCCATGACTTCCACCGTGTGAGGATGGCACTCTCCCGCTGAGTTAACCGCCCGTTCCGGTGTGTGACAGGCTATTGTCCAGTGATAGAAGACTGTTATATTATATCTACTAAATTTGCAAATAAAATGTCAGCCTACACCTGGCATCTTCTTAAGCCTAACGACCTCTTCAGGCTCAAAAAACCGATACGTACCAACCTTAAGAGTCCCCAGCTCCACACTGGCAAAACCGGTCCTGATAAGCTGAATAACAGGATATTCCACTGCCTCCATCATGCGCCTGACAATACGATTTCTACCTCTAGTCAAAGAAATCCGGATAATGGACCTGCTCCCGGACCTGTTTATCAAGGTGACCTTTACGGCGCCGCTGAATCCGTCATCAAGAAGCACTCCTTTTCTTAAAGAGGCTATAGCCTGGTCTGAAATGCTTCCCTTAACAGTAACCTTGTATGTCTTTGGAACACGATATTCGGGATGAGTAAGGCGATGTGCAAGATCCCCGTCATTTGTAAAAAGTAAAAGGCCAATGGTATCAAAATCAAGGCGTCCGATGGAATAGATCCTTTGTTTCACACCCTTTAAAAGGTCATAGACAATAGGCCTGGATTCAGGATCTCTGGCTGTGCAGACATACCCTATTGGTTTGTTCAACGCGAGATAGATCCGTTCAGAAGGCTCAGGGACTTCTTTACCATCTACTTTTATACTATCCCTTCCCCAGACCGCCCGCGTGCCCTGCTCAGAGACAATTTTACCGTTCAGCTCAATTCTACCCTCTCTAATCAGTTCATCAGCCTTGCGCCTTGACACTACGCCCGCAAGGGAGAGTATCCTGTTAAGCCTTTGAGGGCTCCCAGGTTCAATACTTTCAGGTCGAATCTTCTGACTGTTCTTCTGACTGTTCCTCCGACTGGCCTTCTTCCTGATTAGTTTCTTCCTGATTAGTTTCTTCCTGATTAGTTTCTTCAAATGAGGTTCCTTCCTCTCCGGCGGATTTTTCTATGCACTCTTCTTCCGATCGGCCCTCCTGCCCGAAAAAATCCCTTTCCTGATTTTCCTCAGGAAACTCTCCTGTCTTTACATCATGGGCCTCTCCATTCTCCTGCCTGTTTGCTATCTCCTCCAGGCTTCCTGTGGGAGTGGGGTCATAATCATCAATTCCAAACTCCTTGATCTCTTTCATCTTGGGTAAATCAGAAATTCTCTTCAGATCAAATACCTCCAGGAAGGTCTTTGTGGTCCCATAAATAAGAGGTCTACCCGGGAGCTCCTTTCGCCCCACAATCTTGATAAGTTCTTTTTCCAGAAGAGTCCTCAATATACCGCCCACATCCACCCCCCTGTATTTCTCAATTTCATGGCGGATCATGGGCTGTTTGTAAGCGATAATGGCCAATGTCTCCATTGCCGCCCTGGATAGTCTATTCGGTGTGGTCTGGAGCATTTTCAAAATGTACGAGCCGTATTCGGAACGGCTCCTGAACTGATATCCTTTAGACACCTCTCTTATCTCAAAACTGCGGCTCATTGCGTCATATTCGTACTTAAGCACTTTAAGGGCATCTCTGATATCCGCGAGCTTTTCATCAGGCAGAAGCGCATTTATCTCCCTTGCAGTAAGCGGCTTTTGAGATGAAAAAAGCAAAGATTCAACTACCAGCTTCAAAGATTTGTTCATAATCCAGTTCCTCTTTTTCATCAAAGCAGGCCTTAAGATGGATATCTTTACCCAAGCCAGGCTGAAATGCCTTGATCAGGCCAACTCGTATTAGTTCAAGTAGTGACAGAAAGGTGACGATAAACTCGGACAAGGTCCTGTGGTCACTGAAAAGTTCATGAAAATAGATCTTATTATCAATTTTTAACCGATCAATTATATATACGATCCGGTCCTTTACTGTATATTCCTCATGTTGAAAACTGATTGAGGCGTCCGGTATGTTCTGCTCAAGCACTCTTTTAAAGGCATCCATGAGTTGAAACAGGTTGACATCCAGGAGGTTATCCTCCTCCCCTTCCGCCCGCAACTGAAATTTAAAATCATCGGGTAAACCTCGGACAAACACATCCCTGCCCAGCAACTCTCTTTCAAACAGCGTTCCTGCCGCATCTTTCAACTGGGCATATTCCAGGAGAGGACGTACAATCTCCATCCTGGGGTCCTCTTCTCCATCTTCATCGCTGGTATCTGGAAGCAGCAACCTAGATTTAATGTGTATAAGAGTCGCCGCCATTACCAGAAAATCGCCAGCCACATTCACGTTCAGTGTCTTGAAGGCTTCCAGGTATTCGAGGTACTGCTCAGTGATAAGAGAGATCGGGATATCAAAGATATCCACCTCATTTTTACGAATCAGATGAAGCAGAAGATCCATAGGGCCTTCAAATTCATCAAGCTTGAGTCTATATTCATTTCCAATCTGTTCAGCCATTTTAATCCCGGAAAAGAGCAGCTATTTTACAACCCAACCGCCTCTTTTACCTCCACCATAGTCTGGGAGGATATCTCCTTTGCCTTTTTATTGCCTTGAGCAATAATATCGTCTACCAGAGTGCTGTCCGCCGCTAACTTTTCCCTCTTTTCCCTGACAGGTGCCAATGCCTTGCACAGATTACCTGCCATAATATTCTTACAGTCCCAACAGCCTATGCCTGCCGTCCTGCAGTCATGATCTATCTGTTTGACCATCTCTTCAGGGGTGTACATCTCATGAAAGGAGAATACATTACATACCTTGGGATCACCAGGATCCTTTTTCCTCGCCCTCTGAGGGTCTGTAATCATCTGCAGGACCTTCTTTGTGACATCTTCATCATTATCAGACATAAAAATAGCATTATCATAACTCTTGCTCATTTTACGCCTGTCAATCCCCAGCAGCTTTGATGTGGGTGCCAGGAGCGTTGCAGGCTCAGGGAAGATCGGCTTGTACATGTGATTAAAACGCCTGGCAATCTCCCTTGTGAGTTCCACATGGGGCGCCTGATCCTCACCCACAGGCACTCCGTTGGCCTTATACATCAGTATATCTGCTGCCTGCAGCACAGGATAGCCCAGAAATCCGTATGTATACAGATCCTTCTGAGCAAGTTCCCTTAGCTGATCCTTGTAAGTGGGATTTCTTTCAAGCCACGGAAGAGGAGTAATCATCGAAAAGATCAAATGGAGTTCAAGGTGCTCTTTGATCTCAGACTGTATAAAAAAGGTGGAAGCCTCATAGTCCAGACCGGAAGCGATCCAGTCTATGACCATATCATGGATGGACTCCCTGATAATACCGGCATTCCCATACTCGCTTGTGAGGGCATGCCAGTCCGCGACAAAATAAAAACATTCATATTCTTCCTGCAGGCTCTTCCAGTTTCCAAGTGCGCCGAGAAGGTGGCCCAGGTGCATCTTCCCGGTAGGTCTCATTCCGCTTACTATCCTCTTCCTCATCTACTTTCTCCTGTATTTGCCGTCTTCAATCCATCATCAGCTTATGCTATAGGATCTATGGTTCCTGTAACCAGGATAACACAATGAACTTCATAGCGATCCGACGAGTATGAGTGCCCGATCTGTAGGAGTGGGCGTGCGAACAGCTTTGCTGTCAGAAAACGTTCTTTACCCCTCCTTGTCGGGACAAGTCGTAGTAGAATTCTACTGCATTATCCGAATTATCCGGATTTAATATCAAATATCAAATTCAAGACTGTGGTCGCATTTCCGTGCACCTGCCCCGCTCGAGCAGTATTGATTTTTTTAAAAACACATTTTCATTTCAAATGGTTTTTAAACTCTTTCCTGATAAATTCAATCTCTTCTTCCTTCGTGTTCAGCTGGTTATTCAGTCTGGCCTCCATCAATCTGCTGAATATTTTCTTAAAAACAGGCCCGGGTTTAAATCCCATCATTTTCAGATCACTGCCCTGTAGCCTGACCTTCACTTTACGCAAATCATTAAAATAAAAAGATATCCATTTCTTTGTCTGCTCATTATTGGTCCTTGCCATCATATAAAGCAAAATCTCTGTATCATATTGAGAAAGCAAAGTATAGATGGCATAATTGCTATCCCTTCTTATCTTGAATATTTGACTTAACACAGTATTGATCTCCATGGCCTGAGAGACCATTCTCTTTTTCTCCAATTCATTCATCTGCATCCTTTGCGCAAGCCTTTTCATCTCTTTTTTGTCCAGCTGAGAGGTCAGCCCATGCCAATAGATCTTCCAAGGCTGAAAAGGCTCCTCCAAATAGAGGAGATTAAACCAAGAGATAACACCTACTATTGACTCGAGCAGGGACTGCAGCTCTTTTGTATATTTTATTTCAGGAGAGATAAACTGAAGCAGGTCAAACTGGTTCATCCTCTCGATAGCCTGAACGGGTTGATTCTCCATAAGTATCAGTTTCAGTTCAAGATACAGCCGTCTGCCTGATAGATCCTTAAAGCTGTTGATCTTAACCGTATTCTTCATTAAAGTCTGAGATAACTTGCTGATTTTAAAGCCAAATCTCTGTTCAAACCGTATTGCCCTCAGCACACGCGTGGGATCCTCCACAAAACTCAAATTATGCAGCACTCTGATAACTTTTTCCTTGAGGTCATTCTGCCCACCGAAATAGTCTATCAAAGTGCCATAATCCCTTTTGTTGAGCTTGATCGCCAGTGTGTTAATAACAAAATCACGCCTGAACAGATCCATTTTCAGAGAGCTTATTTCCACGGTGGGAAGTGCTGCAGGAGTCTCATAATATTCCATACGCGCAGTAGCCACGTCTACCTTAAATCCGTTAGGAAAAATCAATACTGCTGTCCCGAATTTTTTGTGGCTCCTCACTCTTACATCATGATTCGCGGCATATTCACGGGCAAAGGCAATTCCATCACCTTCCACCACTACGTCAACATCCAGGTTCTCCTGTTTCAGCAGGATATCCCTAACCAGTCCCCCGACCAGATAGGCGGCATAACCAAGGGTGTCGGCAGTATCCCCGAACTCCTTGAAAATTTCTATTACTCTCCTGGGTAGACGTTCCTTCAGGAGGGAGGCAATATTCTTCTTTCTGGTAAAGTGTGACGCATTGCGAAATTCATGGATAAAGTCGGGCACCTCGGGACCGCCAACAAGAATACTCAAAAGATCAGTCCGTGTAATGACGCCTATAACAATGTCATCTTCAACAACAGCCAACAGCCTTAAACGATCCTTGATAATCGTATCCTTTGCCTGGCTGAGGGACGCATCAGGACCTATAGTCTTGATATCGATGTTCATGTATTCCCGCACTTGGATATTACCAAGGCCGAAAAATACTGCTTTTTCAAGTATCTGTCTGGTGATGTACCCCAAAAGCCTCTTATTTTTATCTATAACCAAAAGGACATTTATATTGTATTTTGTCATGAGGATAGATGCGTCTTTTATCTCTCCCTCAGGCCGGATTTGGATAACCGGGGCGGACATAGTATCTTTGACCAACTTTTGGGGGTTGATACGACTCCTGAGTAATGCCTTAATGGATCTTTCCACCTGAACAATCGTCTTGCCTTTGATAGTCGCGGATGCAGCGGATGAGTGCCCTCCTCCTCCAAAAGAAGAGACTATTTCAGCAACATTTACATCATTCAGCCGACTCCTGCCCAATGATAGTGGAAATAACTACATCCACACCATTGATTATGCTCTTGGTCGCGGATTTTGTAAGATCATTCAGTATCCAGATATGCTCTGAAGTAAGCTCCCGGGAAAGCATTTCTGAAACAATATTAAGGTTTGCCCCCTGATCCACCAGCCAGGAAGCAGCCATATGATCTGAGGGTGTAGTGGAAGAAAAGGTAAAAGAGCCTGTATCCTCATGGATCCCCAGGCACATGATTGTTATTTCATCCTGATTAAGGGGAATATTGTTTTCCCTGATCAGGTCAACAATGATCGTAGTGGTAGCCCCTGTCTCACGGACAACCTCCCTGACACCATGAATGTCATCCTTTGTGTCAGGATGATGATCATATAAATGGATCTCAATATCATCTCTGTCCAGGAGTTCGGCAAACCTTCCTATCCTGTCCTTCTGGCGTGTATCTACTATGATTAGTTTTTTTATGTGATCAAAATCAACCTGTTTGAGCTTGGCAAAATTAAAGAGATAGGACGCGGACTGGAGGAAAAAATTACGGAGATTCTTCTCTTGCGAACCAGGAAAAACCAGGGCAGCATCAGGATACAGCTTTCCTGCGGCTATCATTGATGCCAGAGCATCAAAATCAGCATTTACGTGAGTAGTGATTATCTCCTCATAGATAATCAGCCCATTTTGTTTCTTTTTATTTGCTGACATAAATCAGGACTGTTTCTTAAATTGACGGATAAAAACTATAAACACAATATCTGAATTCTACGCCGTGTACGCAGCCCCCCTCCAAAACCGGGATTAAAAATACTTTGATCCGCAGGCATATTACCCATGTGACAGGGATCAGAAATCATGCATTCGGGACCCACCCTTCAGGAGTGACCGTACGCACAGCTTTTCTATCACATAGAGACTCTTTGATAACAATGCCTTCAAGGTGCAGCAGATAGCTGGCGCAAGATTCAGCCATAAATAAAAAAGCCGGGGCAATAAGTATGCACCGGCTGAATTTCATATGTGCTTGGCACCGATTTTTATTATAACCCTTTCAGTCTTTCCTCATTTTCCTGTTTCTTTTTACATTCAATGCACAATGTCGTCACAGGTCTTGCCTTCAGCCTTTTTTCAGATATTTCCTCTTCACACTCCTCGCATATACCAAAGGTGCCGTTTTCAATTCTCTCAATGGCTTCCTTAATCTTGCCTATTAGCTTTCTTTCTCTATCGCGAATCCTCAACTCAAAGTTTCTGTCTGACTCCAGTGTTGCCCGATCGGCGGGGTCAGGTAGATTTTCTCCATCATCACTCATTACAGTCACAGTTTTGCTAGCCTCATCAAGGAGAGTTCCCAGTCTTTCATTCAGCTGGCTTCTGAAGGCTTCGAGTTGTTTCTTCTTCAGCATAATAACACAATTGCTCCCTGTCTGAATTGATTATTTAATAAAACGAGAATCGAATATACCCAAAAAATACAAATGAGTCCATACATTTTTAGGACTTTATCGAAAAAGGCCTTTACTCTTTTTAGGTTTTTTCATGCCCTCTGTATCCGCTAATTCCTCAAGTAGCTCTCTCTGACGTTGATTTAATTTCCTGGGAATCGTTACCTTGACCTGTATTATCAGGTCCCCTCTGTAGCCACTGCTAAGATTGAGCATCCCCTGTCCCGAAAGCTTCAGGAGATCGCCAGGCTGAGTTCCCATGGGAACCTTCAGTTCTTCCCCATCTTTTTTGCCCAGGACAGGGATCTTAATAGTATCACCCAGAGCCGCCTGAATAAAAGAGACAGGAATCTCACTGAAAAGACGGTCACCCTCTCTGGAAAAGATCTCATGATCTTTAACATGCAGAACAACAAACAGGTCACCAGGAGGACCACTGTTTTCCCCTGGCTCCCCTTCATTTCGCAACCTAAGCTGAGAGCCGGTATCAACTCCTGGAGGTATCTTCAAAGTAAGCAACCTGTCTATCTTTACCTTGCCATTACCACTGCATTTTCTACACGGATCAGTAATTATCTTACCCTGTCCATTGCAGCTCGGACACGTGGTCTTGACCTGAAAAAAGCCTTGCGACCTGATTACGCTCCCACTTCCGTGGCAAGATGTACATGACTGGGGCGAACTACCCGGTGTGATACCTGAGCCATTACAGACCTGGCAGCTTTCCCATTTATTAAAGGATATCTCCTCTTCCTTTCCAGTGAATGCCTCTTCAAGGGTTATTTCCATATCATAGCGGAGGTTGCTGCCCTTTCTAGGTCTGCTGGTCCCACTCCGGCTGGTCCCAAAACCGAAAAATTCCTCAAAGATATCACCGAAACTGGAAAAAATATCATTAAAACCGCTAAAACCGCTAAAACCGGTTCCTTGAAGCCCCTCATGACCATATTGGTCATATATCTGTCTCTTTTCTCTGTCTCTCAGAACCTCATATGCCTCAGCAGCTTCCTTAAACTTATCTTCAGCCTCCTTATCACCCGGATTTCTGTCAGGATGATATTGCAGGGCCATCTTTCTATAAGCCTTCTTTATTTCATCATCGCCAGCTTCCCGGTTAATATTCAAGGTCTCATAATAATCCCTTTTATTCGCCATTGAACCTCTTCATACTCCTATATTAGCCTTTCTCTTCTTCTGTGACTGCTGACGCGTCTTCATTCGAAGAGACGGTGTCTTCAGCAATAGATCCCAATTCGGAATCCTCAATAAGAGCTGCAAAATCACCATGTTCCGCCTCTTTTATATTTCCGGCGGCAATCTCTCTGAGCGAGATAACAACGTCCCTGTTTTTTGATTCAATTGACGGCTCTGCACCTTTTCTCAATTGTCTGACCCGTTTTGCCGCCATATGAATTAATACAAAACGGTTATTTACTTTTTCAAGACAATCTTCTACTGTGATTCGTGCCATAAATATCTCCTTTTTTTGATCCTGACAGACTTGTTTTCTGGAGTTAATTTTGTATATTATGCTGTCCATCCAGACGGGCTGGCCATCACAAATGGACCTGACATCTAAAAAAAATAACTGTATTGTTTACCCTATTCAGGACTGAATGTAAAGTATATTTATAGGCTGCATAACAAAAATGTCCAATAATTCAATACCGGCAAATTGCCTAATTATTGAAGAACATCCATTAGTGCCCATCCATACATGGATGATTCCCTCAGTTCCCATGCCACAAGCGGTAATGTATACTATCGACGCCCTGCGTCAAAACCTTACATGAGGACTCAGGAAGGAGATTCATGTAATAACTCTCAATGGAAAGCGCGCGGAGAATAGAGTTCATATTGGCCTAAACTAACATTTTCAACGCTATCAAATACGGAAATCAGACTTTTCTTTTAAACCTCAAATTTTCAGGGAGAGCACAAACTATGTTGGCTAAGGTATTGAGCAGCGCAGTAATCGGTATTAACGCCTATGTTGTTGAAGTAGAAATTGACATATCTCACGGGCTCCCGTCCTTTTCCACGGTAGGCCTCCCCGAAGGGGCTGTACGTGAGAGCAAGGAAAGGGTCAAGGCCGCGATAAAAAATTCAGGGTATCATTTTCCATCAGACAGAATTACTGTGAATCTGGCCCCCGCGGATATTAAAAAAGAGGGATCCGCATTTGATCTGCCTATGGCAATCGGTATGCTCGCGGCTACCGGGCTTATCCCTTCAGAATCATGTGCTGATAACATCATTTTGGGCGAACTCTCACTTGACGGACTTATCAGGCCTATAAGAGGCGCCCTACCCATTGCTATCGCGGCAAAGGATCTGGGTCTTAAAGGCATATATCTGCCGGAAGAAAACGCGCCCGAGGCGGCCGTGGTGGAAGGTATCGATATTCATCCTGTCAAAACCCTTTCCAGCCTTGTGAGCTGTCTGACCGGTAAATCCCATATAGCCCCGTTTCATGTGGATGCTGACACTTTTTTCAAGGGCATTGACCATCAGGTTGATTTCAGTGATGTTCGAGGTCAGGAAAATGTCAAAAGGGCTATGGAAATCGCGGCTGCGGGTTCACATAACATGCTGATGATTGGCCCTCCAGGAGCGGGCAAGACAATGATCACAAAAAGGCTCTTCACAGTCCTGCCCGAGCTGAGCTTTCAGGAGGCACTTGAAACATCAAAAATTTACAGTATCATGGGGCTGATGCCTGAAAATTCAGGTTTAGTAACAACACGCCCCTTCAGGGCGCCACACCATACGATCTCAGACGCAGGCCTGATCGGAGGCGGCAAAAATCCAAAACCGGGGGAAGTAAGCCTGGCGCACAATGGAGTACTATTTTTAGATGAGCTGCCAGAGTTTAAAAAAAATGTGTTAGAGGTGCTCAGACAGCCCCTTGAAGACGGCCATGTCACAATATCCCGCGCCAGCAGCACAGTAACATACCCAGCTAATTTCATGCTGGTTGCGGCCATGAATCCATGCCCGTGCGGATTTCTGGGCGATATGAAGCGAGAGTGCACATGTTCTCATATCCAGATCCAGCGTTATAGATCAAAAATCTCCGGACCGCTCATGGATCGTATAGACATACACATAGAGGTACCCGCAGTACGATACAAGGAACTTTCAGCAAAGGAGGGCGGCTCCTCTTCAGCAGAGATACGAAAAAGGGTCCAGCAGGCCAGAATTATTCAGGAAGAGCGATTTAAAAGGATGAAGATCCATACCAACGCAAACATGAACTCCCGCCAGATCAGGCAATTCTGCCAGCTGGATTCCGACTCAGAACTGCTCATGGAAAGGGCCATGGACAAGCTGGGTTTGAGCGCAAGGGCACATTCAAGAATTCTGAAAATATCAAGGACAATCGCGGATCTCGCCGAAGAAGACCGGATCAGATCAGATCATATTGCGGAGGCCATTCAGTACAGAAGTCTGGACCGGCGTATCTTCAGTTGAATCAGTGAAAATATCCATTATCAGATGCTTGTACCGAAAAACAGGTACAAACCAGGTACAAACGTATAACCGCTGATCATAAGTTTTTTACTCTTCCATGGCCTGCAGAGGGCTAAAAATAAAGGGATTCCTGAATAAAAGATATTTTCGAATGGTACAAAGAGGTACATTCGGGTACAAAAATAAGACCCCCCCCTTTATATTTCACTCATTAGATTTGCCTGCAACACCGGATACTTTGTTCCCTGCTGGATACTATCACTCAGATATTTAGTGCACACTTTTTCTTTTTGATAAAAAAATAAGTATTGTTGTCAGTCCAAACCGATGATAATATGATATCATAGATACCCCCGGGTAAACCCGGGGTCCTTAAAACCGTTACAGCTTCAAATGAAGCTGACCTGAATCCTGGCGGCCCTGATACTCAACATATCGCCTGAT
>JAFDJA010000277.1 GCA_019307745.1 Deltaproteobacteria bacterium
TATCTTTGTAACCGTAAGAATAACACTCTGCGACATTATAAGGTTCCAGATAGTATTATTCACTTTAACAACCTTATATCCCCTCTAAAGGCAGTTTATAAAGTTTTGAAAAACGTAATGATTCGATATGTTCACCTGGTTGTAATTATTGTGCTTTTCACTTGACCCCTAGAATCCTTGAACCCTTGAACCCTGATCATCGATCAACTAATTGGGAGATGATCCATCTTTTTTAATACGTCTTGAGTGACTGAAATTAACCCCAACTGCCTCTAATCATCGCCTCATATAGAATCATTAAGAATAAGGTTTTTTGAAGCTTGAAACCTGAATCCCTTCATCATAATAGATTATAGCACTCTTCAATGTTGTTTATGCAGGATTAAGGCATTAATTCCGGCTTAATCCATTTCAAAAGATATTGTTTGCTTTTTCTAGTGGCTTAACGCGTAAATAATATAGTTAATCCCAAGTTTATATGCCTCGTTGCAGTAACGTGTGGGGTAAACCGGATCAAAGGTGTGCTCCCACCCGTCGCCCAGGTCTGTGTTGAAATTGACCAGCATCATCATTCGCTTGTTGTCATCAAAAACGCCGTACACTGCGGGAGGAAACTCAGGGTCATCCAGAGAAAACCCCCAGCCGAATTCCCATGTTGCGCCGCGGCCGGGAACTTGAGTGATTTTATCAATGTCAAAAAAACAATGAAAGATCGTATGGTCTGTGTCCAGCCTTACAAGTTCCCTGTCCGGAAAGATCTTACGGAATTCCACCTGGAATTCCCGCCAGTGTTCCGGTCCCCAGAAATCATCTATCATTACAAACCCGCCCCGGCGCATATATTCAAGCAGGCCTGCCACCTCTTCCGGTGTTAAGTTGGGACCATTGCCGGCAAAGAGAGGAATCCGTTTCATGTTGATGTATAAAAAGGGATATTCAAACAGCTCAGGATCTGTTAATGACATTGCTTTGTAGGCACTGCTGGAGGTATCCAGCGTAGTGTACCTCCTTATACCCCGGAGGAAATTTCGGTCTGCGTCATCAAAATCCGTCTGCCACCAGTTACCCTTGCCTCCACCCCTGCCTCCACCCCTGCCTCCACCACCAAAGTCAAATCTTCCTGTGCTTAGTTTATTCCTGTATATACCACGAATAAAGACAAATTCATGTTCGCCTGGGCGGTTGTCTATGGGCTCTTCCAATGCCCTTCGCATCATGGATTCATCCTGTGCCCCTGCTGAACTAAAGAAAGCCGGGATAATCAGCAAAATTATAAACAGGAAAATTTTCATAATTACTTTCCACTCCTGTCAAGGTTCTATAGATTCAAGAAGAATGTGCTGCGCCCGTTCATATGTGGGTGCAACCTCCAGTGCTATGAGGGCGTTTTGTTTTGCCTCTATCTTTTTACCGCTGCCTAGTAAAGCCTCTGCCAGGTCTGTATACGTCCTGACCGGATCTGTTACTTCCAAAAACACAAGCAGCCTGTATTCCCGGATGGCAGTATCATAATCAGCCTGTTCAAGGGCTATTCTGGCAAGAAGCCTGTGTACGTCCAAATGATAAGGGTTCACAGCAATGGCGCGTTCCAGATAATATGCTGCCTTAATGTAATCTTGATGTTCAATAGCCGCTTGAGCCAACTCATAACAGGGGGTGAAGGCGTGCTGCTGGTATTTTACTAATTCTTCAAGCTCCTTCAGCATTGCCTCCTCATTACCTTGATCATTGTATATATCCGCCAGGGTCTGACGGGGATTGGGATACAACCCGTATTTCGGCAACAAATCTGACGCAATGGTCAGATGTATTATCGCATCCTCATATTCCCCCTTTTCATAGAGTATTACACCAAGTTTCAGGTGGGCCTGAAAATCGCGGGGCTGGGCCTCAATGCGTTCGCGCATGGCCTCTGCCTCTGCCTCTTTATTCATCAGCCTTGACGATCTCAGCGGTGATCTGGCCTGTTTTGAATCTTCCGGACCCGTTGACTCCTCTTTTGGGAGATACACATTGATTTTCCTGACTCTTTCTTTTGCCCAGGAATTGAATCCATCTTCAAAGGACTTCAGGGATGAATCAAAAACCTCGTGAAAAATATCCTCCATGCTTTTTGGGAACTCAAACTGATAAATTAGCTCCTTGAGGGTCTCAAATCCGTAATATTCGACAATATACTCCACTACAAGATAGGACTGATAATAGGCGAAACCCAGATCTGCCAATGTCTCGGCATTGGAAAAACCCTGGTTGAGTTGTTTCATACCCAAAAAACTGTCCTCCTGGACAGCCTTGATCAGATCCAGATTTTGCCTGCGGCCCCATTCTGGACGCCCGTGTTTTTCCTCAAGTACTGAGATGCCTTCTGTGAGCCATCTGGGAATTCGGTTACGGGTCATTTGCAGTGTGATCACGTGGGCGAATTCATGCCAGACTATTTCCTGCCAGTTCATCGATCCCGGAGGACTCAGTGCTCTGGGTGAATCAAGGGTTATAACATTGCCAAAACATACGCCCACCAGGGGCCCCATATCAGGTAACCCGGAAGTTCGAACCGAGAAATCTTCATGATCAAGGGGCATCAGTAGGGTGCATTCGGGCAATAAAATTGTCAATCCTGCGTGTCTCGAAGTCATCCATCGTATCAAGCACTTTAAGCATGTTCATAGTCCAGAAATTGAAAGGATCCTTTTCAAAGGCGAATTCCAGGTTTGAGTTGCCTTCTTCCTCTTTTCCCAGTCGTAAGAGATTGATCCCTAGTATATTAAAGGCATTCCAGTGATGAGGATCGGCCTCAATTGCCTGATGGGCCAATTCTACAGCTTCGGTAAATTGGTATTTTCGACTGCAGGTTTCCGCAATTTTCGCATAAAACCACCCATTGTCAGGACTGAATCTCTGAACCTCATTACTGATGTTTTCATAAACCCCGTAATTTTCCTGGAGATAAAAAATGGAAGCAAGCAGTGTAAGAGCCTTAATAGATTCAGGATTTGTATGAAGTGCCTTGCCCAGTTTTGCCATGGCTTCATCAAAAAGGTCATTTTCAATGTAAATCTCTGCCAGAGCCTCCAGGGCAGGGCAAAAGCTTTCATTTATCTCCAGGGCGGTTTCAAGGAGTTTTACAGCAGAACTGCCATGTATTGTTCGTCCCATACCCACAAGGGCGGGGAGATATTGGTCATCCTTTTTAAGCACATCACTGTAAGATCGTTGGGCTTCTGCATTATTATATTTTTCAAAAAACAGGTCACCCCAGAGGAGCTGAGCTTCAAGGTTTGAAGGATCGGCCCTAACAGCTTCTCTGAACAGGGTGTTTGCGTCCTGAAATCTTTCCAATGCCCAGCATGCGAGGGCTGCCATGGCAATACCCTCCCCATCAGTAACCAGACCGCTATTGTAAATGGCCACTGCGCGTTCTAAATACAGGTCAGCCTCAATACGGCGGCCGCGTAACTGGAGTAATTTACCATACTTTACCAGGCAGCGAATGGTGGGGGCAGGAGCATTAACCATGTCGGCCAGAATCTCAAGGGCCTCATCTGATCGTCCTGTCATAACAAGTAATTCCGCTAACTGGCAGCTGATGTGAGGCTGTTCAGGTGATTTTTTCAGTGACTCACGGCAGATTTCTTCTGCTTTGGCATATTGACCGGTCATGGCCATTGTACGGCTGGTGTTTACAACCTCAGAGGCAGGTATTATTCCGTTTTCTTCAAGGTTTTGGACCGGAGTTTGTTCAATCAGGCCTGTCAGGGGAGGTTTTTCCGGTTGATTTTGTGGTGCGCTTCCCGCGATTACGTGGAAAGGTAGCAAGGATATGACTATGAAAATCAGGATTAGGGGAAAAATAATTTTCAAAAAGGTGTGATTCATATCAATACCTTCCTCAGTCATGAAAGGATAAAGTTAATTATTTTCATATCTGGGATTAATAAGAGGATATGTAAACCGTGAATTTACTGCATAAAAAATGATCCAGCTAAAGTGAAAGGCCTCGGAGGCTGTTTTGTCAAGTTTCTATAAAAGATAATGTCAGTAAGGGCAAAAATCAAAAAAAAATGAATTATCCGCAGTATTTTCTGTTCCGGCTGTAACCAATGGTGCAAATGAATTAGATCCAACAACAGTCTTTCTATTAATGGATCAAAGTACTACAATGTAGTATACCACATTGTGATACATGGCTGCAAGTAATTCTTTAAATTTACACAAATGTCAAACATATTATGATAAGGCGCTATTTTTATTATGAAAGAATAGTGCACTTGATATTGTATGTCAATAATAATTGAACAGC
>JAFDJA010000040.1 GCA_019307745.1 Deltaproteobacteria bacterium
AAATTCAGGTAATAAATATTACAGGATTGCTCCCTTTGCTGTCTCCAATATTATCTTCTTGATACCTTGTAGCGTTCATTGGAATAGTTCATTCAGGAGGATTTTAATTACAATGACTCAGGAAGCTAATAAAATCATCTATTCCATGATGAAGGTTAGCAAGTACTATGACAAAAAACCAGTAATTAAGGATATCTCTATCTCCTACTTTTATGGCGCAAAGATAGGCATCCTTGGGCTTAACGGTTCTGGAAAAAGCTCTCTTTTGAGAATTTTTGCGGGAAAGGACAAGGAGTTCAACGGAGAAGCAGTCCTTTCTGAAGGTTATACAGTGGGGCTTCTTGAACAGGAGCCAGTGCTTGATGGTAATAATACTGTGCGCGAGATTGTGGAGGAGGGGATGCAGGAGACCGTTGATCTTCTTGCGGAATTTAATACTATTAACGATCAGTTTAGCGAGCCCATGTCTGATGATGAGATGAACAGGCTTATAGAGCGTCAGGGTGAGGTTCAGGAAAAGATCGATGCCATGGATGCCTGGGATCTGGACTCCCGGCTTGATATGGCTATGGATGCGCTTCGCTGTCCTCCTGGTGACACCCCTGTAAACATCCTTTCAGGCGGGGAGAGGAGGCGAGTGGCCCTGTGCAGACTCCTTCTTCAGAAGCCTGATATACTGCTCCTGGACGAGCCCACCAACCATCTTGACGCGGAAACTGTAGCATGGATGGAGCAGCACCTCCAGAGGTATGAGGGTACAGTCATAGCTGTAACACATGACCGCTACTTTCTGGACAATGTTGCAGGCTGGATATTGGAGCTGGATCGCGGCCATGGGATCCCATGGAAGGGGAATTATTCTTCCTGGCTTGAGCAGAAGCAGATAAGGTTGAAGAATGAGGAGAAAACTGAGAGTAAGCGTCAAAGAACTCTTCAGCGAGAACTGGAATGGATCAGGATGTCACCCAAGGGAAGGCACGCAAAAGCTAAAGCACGTATCAATGCCTATGATGCCCTGGTAAATCAGGAGACAGAAGAGAGGGAAAAAGAGCTGGAGATCTTTGTGCCCCCTGGCCCAAGGCTGGGAGATATCGTCATAGAATCAGAAGGGGTGAGCAAGGCATATGGCGATCGCCTTCTGGTAGAGGATCTCTCCTTTTCCATCCCGCCTGGCGCCATTGTCGGAGTAGTAGGGCCTAATGGGGCGGGTAAAACCACACTTTTCAGGATGATTACAGGTCAGGAGCAGCCCACCACCGGCAGATTCAAGGTCGGAGAAACTGTGTCACTTGCCTATGTGGATCAGAGCCGCGATGATCTTGATTCTAAAAAGACCATCTGGGAGGTCATCTCTGACTCTCAGGACACCATACTACACGGTGACAGACAGGTTAATTCCCGCGCCTATGTGGGAAAGTTCAACTTTTCAGGGACAGATCAACAGAAAAAAGTGGGCATGCTCTCAGGCGGGGAAAGAAACCGTGTTCACCTTGCACGGATGCTGAAAAAGGGAGCCAATGTGCTTCTACTGGATGAACCTACCAATGACCTGGACGTTAATACCATGCGGGCTCTGGAAGAAGGGCTGGAAAACTTTGGCGGCTGCGCAGTGGTAATAAGCCATGACCGGTGGTTTCTTGACAGGATAGCCACCCATATTCTGGCCTTTGAAGGGGATAGCAGGGCATACTGGTTTGATGGTAATTACACTGAATATGAGGCAGATATGAAAAAGCGGCTTGGAGAAACGGCCAGCCAGCCCCATAGGATCAAATACCGTCAGTTAACCAGGGTATAGAGGTCCGAGCCTAAGAATCGTAAGCGATAATATAGCAATAAACCCAGGTGAGGTCATCTTCCTGTTATCCAGGTTAAACTTGGCATGGGGATCATGATACTGTCAAGTTATTGACACGCAATGCCAAATAACCTTGGGGTCCATTCATAAGATGGAGGTCATGTCAAACAGATTCCCCTTGAAATATGGTGTTTATCAAGTGATCTGTTTTTTGAAGGTAGTAGCTATCCTGCTCATTCCTGTTTTATCCTGTTTAGATTGTCACAAGCCAGATTAAGGCCCAGGTTGCAGGCATATTCATAATCCATCATCGCTGTTTTTATATCTCCTTTCCCTTCATATGCCAGGGCGCGGTTATTATATGCCCGGTCATCCCATATATTCATTTTCAGGGCTGTATTACAGTCTATGATAGCCATGTCGTATAGCCCTTTTCTGTAGAAGGCATATGCCCTGTTAATATAGGCGCTGCTAATACGTGGATCAATGGAAATGGCCATTGTAGCAGTATGGATTACCTCATCCCAATCAGCTTTTAGTACCGCCGTATAACTGTTATCTGTCAAGTTCATGGCCATAAGACTATTGTTAAAGTCGTCTGTTATGGCCATTATATGGTCATTCTCCTGAGATATACCATCCCTCTTATATACTATCGCAATGCGGGTTACGTTTCCTCTGGCCTTTTGGGCCGGATTGGAAAAGACCGACATAACCGATTGAAAAGTGCTCCTTTCAGCCTCATACTCATAAACCGCCCTATATCTGTTGCTGTCAATATCCATAGTGCGTATGGGATATCCCAGAGACATTTCTGCCTGTGGACGGGGCATCCCAATATATATTGCTCCAAGGGGAGGGGAAGCATCGTTTTGTGGGGCACCCGCACAACCATGAAAGAGTATGAATATTAAAGCAATACCTGCGATTTTTTTTGATATGTCTGACATATTTTCCTCCATCTGTTCATTATCCTTAGATTCCTTAATTATTCAATTTTTATGCCATAAGATTTTTTTAGGTGCCAATAACCCCATGAGGTGCATGGGGTTTCTCTTCATCCCTGTAACAGGGGTAGTGTGCTCAAGCGTATAACTACGAATAGTGTGAATTTTTTCATTTTACATCAGCAGGATTATGACTCATTTCTGGATGGAGACTAGGTAATATTTTCTCTTTTTATAGGCAACTAATTCAGTCCATATATGTTCCTGGCGTTATGCCCGATATGTTTTTAAATGTGGTGCTCTGGATAAAGAATCGTAAAAACAAGGCCTTGAGAAGGATTGTTTTTTTCAAGATCAAGCCGTAATCCTAATGGTATGGAATTTGCTATTTGTCTGTGTAAGAGGAAATTAAAAGGCAGTATCAGGAGGAGATTATGATAAACGGCATGTTGGAGGCATCAAGGGGCTCTCTTAAAGAGGTCATTAAAATGGATGTTATTTCCAATAATCTGGCTAACACTACGGTCATTGGTTTTAAAAAGGACACCATATCTTTTAAGGATGCATTAAGTCAGGCAGGTTCTGCCGGTCCTGATGGCTCCTCTTCAATGGTAATAATCCAGTCTGATATGCAGCAGGGTGATTTTCAGTCCACGAGAAACTTACTGGATTTTGCGATAAATGGCAAAGGGTTCTTTAAAGTCGACACCCCTGATGGTGTGCGTTTTACAAGAAAAGGAAATTTTACCCTTAATACCAATGGTGAAATAGTAACCCAGGGCGGCCATACTGTTATGGGAAAAGGCAGTACAATAGTGATTAACGGATCAAACGCTGTTGTTGACAGCCTGGGAGTTGTTACTGTTGATGGCTCGCAGGTGGGCCAGTTTGATTTGGTGGATTTTGAGGATTATGGGAGTCTTGTCAAAGACGGTAGGGCATTTTTTAAAAATATTGGTGATAACCAGGGATTTACACCCCTGGAAACTACCATTAAGCAGGGGTATGTGGAGAATTCAAATGTAAATGTGGCTGAGGAGATGGTCAGTATGATCCATTCTCTCAGGGCATTTGAGAGTTACCAGAAGTCCTTGCAGGTGTTGGATGGAATAGATGGCAAGGCCGTCAATGAGGTAGGCCGGCTTAGGTAATACGCCCGTATGGGGCCTGCTGTAATGAATAATCAGAATATAAACACAAGGAGATAAAACCATGTTAAGAAGCCTTTGGACCGCAGCATCAGGGATGTCAGCGCAGAGACTGAATATGGATGTCATAGCCAATAATCTGGCCAATGTAAATACTGCGGGTTTTAAAAAGAGCCGTGCGGACTTTGAGGATCTACTGTATCAGAATATCAAGGCTCCCGGCGCAAATACAAGCTCAGGGGGACAGGTTCCCACAGGGATTCAGGTCGGTATGGGTACAAAGCCTGTTGCCGTTCAAAAGATCTTTGCCCAGGGCGATTATACGGAGACCAAGAATCAACTGGATATAGCTATTGAAGGCAAGGGTTTTTTCAAGATCTTGAGCAACGGAGAGGAGATGTATATGAGGTCAGGTGCGTTTAAGATGGACAGCGAGGGTTATGTTGTTACATCCGGCGGAGATCGTCTTCAGCCGGAGTTTTCTATACCTTCAAACACGGTCTCCTTTTCCATAGACTCCGGAGGTTTTATGGAAGGTCTTTCGGCAGATGGTTCGACTATTACAGCAAGTTCTCAGTTGATCCTTTATAGCTTCGCCAATCCTGCAGGTCTGCATAATGTTGGTGGAAGCAGGTACCGTCCCACAGCCTCTTCAGGTGATGCGATAGAGGCAAATCCTGGCGTGGACGGGATGGGAACGGTTGCCCAGGGATATCTGGAGATGTCTAATGTGGATGTGGTGGAGGAAATGATCAATATGATAGCCGGGCAGAGGGCCTATGAGATTGCATCAAAGTCTATTAAGTCTGCTGATGAAATGATGCAGATGGCAAATAACCTCAAGCGATAGTGGAGTAATGCATTATGTTTTTTATAGATAGATTCAAGGTGATATCCTTTTTTATCTGGTTGTCCATTTTTGTGGCAGGACCATTTTCCACAGCATATGCACTTGAGATCCTTGTGAAGGATCAGGCTGCAGTTCAGGGCGATATAATATCCCTTGACTTAGTTGCATCTTTTAATCCTGCTGATGACCACCGTGTGGAAAGGCTGAGCGAGACAGTGATATCTTCTGCCCCCTCTCCTGGCAACAGCTTCAGGCTGGATAATCGATTCCTGATATATAAGATCGGTTCGGTCATATCCGGTGAAAAAGACATTATGCTTAGGGTTCCTGAGACCCTTCTTGTGCAAAGGAGTGCGCAATATGTGAACCAGGAAAAATTGAATCAGATATTCAGGGACTATGTGAAAAGCAAAACTCCATGGGATGCGGATATTATTACCTTTGATCGTATCAACACCCCGGTAAGCGTTGCGCTTCCTGAGGGGGTCCTGTCCTGGAAAGTGTCGGAAAGAGGCAATCGAAATTATGTAGGCAATGTCTCACTAACCATAGATTTTTCTGTGGATAACATACAGGTCAAAAAGATCTCTGTGTCTGGATATGTGAGAGTCCGGAGAGAATTTGTCACAGCATTAAGAGCTATCAAGTCAGGTGAGCTGATCACAGAGGATGACCTTGCGCTTGTGTCTAAAGACAGCGAGTATCCGCACCGGGATGCGATAGCTGAGATAAGCAAGGTTGCGGGTATGAGGGCCTCCCGAAGTATGCAGGATGGTCAGATAATCACATCCTCAATGATTGAAGTCCTGCCTTTAATAATTAAGGGCGAGAATGTGGTTGTTAAGGCGGAAAATGATGCGGTAAGGATCACCACCCAGGGCAAGGTACTGGAGGATGGGATGAAAGGTGACCAGATAAGAGTGGTCAATATCGGCAGTGGTAAGGAGCTGCTGGCCCGAGTAGCAGGACCGGGGCTTGTTGAAGTAAGTTTCTAATTCCGAAAAGGAGAAATCATTATGAGGAGCATTATACTGCTGGCTGTTGTTATCGGAGCCACAGCGCTCACTGCGTGCGCAGGAGGAGGTGTCAGCGCGGGACCACAGACCGTGATGGTCACATCTGATCAGCCCCTCGGCCTGATAAGCCCGGATGTAAACAGGGAGTCCTCTGCATCATCAAGTCTTTGGAAAGAGATCTCGGCAAGGAATCTTTTTCAGGATCTACGGGCATATAAGGTAGGTGATCTGATAACGGTACATATCGTGGAGACATCCAATGCCAGTAAGACAAGCAATACTCAGACATCGCGTTCGTCATCCATTGATGCTGGCATCGATAATGTGCTTGGCTGGGAAGGAAGAATGCAGAACCTTACATCTTTTGGAAAAGGTGATGTGCACGATGCCTATAACAACGCTTCCATGTTCAAAGGATCTCTGGAAAACAGTTTTAACGGAGCAGGTTCAACATCCAGGGATGAGACTATGACCGCGTCTATTACTGCTCAGGTTTTTGAAGTCAAACCAAGTGGAAACCTGTTTATTAAAGGGACTCGTCAGGTGAAGGTCAATAATGAGACACAATATATTATCATTTCAGGCCTTATCCGGCCTGTGGACATATCGCCTGGTAACACGGTCCTTTCCAGCTATATCGGGGATGCCAAGATAGAATACACCGGTCGCGGTGCAGTGAGCGACAAGCAGAGGCCGGGTTGGCTGACAAGGGCTGTTGATTTTATCTGGCCATTCTAATGGAGGAGCAAATGAGATTACTTCCTGGATTTTCAAGCTTTATTTTTACTTTGCTGATAATTGCCATTATTATATCGGATTGCCCTCCGGCATACGGCGCAAGGATCAAGGATATTGCCTCGTTTAAGGGTGTAAGAGATAACCAACTGATGGGATACGGTCTGGTTGTGGGGCTTAACGGAACCGGTGATGGTGCAAGTACTCAGTTTACCAATCAGGCCCTCGTAAATATGATGGAACACCTTGGGATTCATATACTTTCGGATCAGGTCAAGGTGGCAAATGTGGCAGGCGTTATGGTAACAGCTGAGCTGCCTCCCTTTGCAAAGGCAGGCAGTTCTATTGATGTGTTAGTCTCTTCTATTGGTGATTCATCCAGCCTGCAGGGAGGTACACTGCTGATGGTTCCTCTAAAAGGGGCTGATAACAAGGTATATGCTGTGGCCCAGGGTCCCCTTCTGGTTGGGGGGTATGCATCTTCAGGCGCAGCCGGGGGAGGAGTATCAAAAAACCACCCCACTGTGGGCCGGATACCTGGCGGGGCCTTAATAGAACGGGAGATTATGTTTGCACTAAGTGACCTGAAAGATCTCACTATTGCCCTTAATCAGCCTGATTTTACTACTGCCCTCAGGGTTTCAAAGGCTATAAATCAGGGGCTGGGTTCGAATCTTGCTGAACCTGTTGATTCCGGGACCATAAGGGTTGATATTCCTGATACACTAAAGAAAAGCATGGTTGATCTTATTGCATCAGTAGAGCAGATTGACGTAACACTTGATCTGTTCGCCAAGATAGTACTTGCTGAACGAACCGGGACTGTGGTCATGGGAAAGAATGTCAGGATCTCCTCAGTGGCGATTGCCCATGGGAATCTCAGTATCCAGATCAAGGAAACAAGTAATGTGAGCCAACCATCACCTTTTTCCGAGGGAGAGACAACTGTAACTCCTGAGACGGATATAGATGTCTCTGAAGAGAAAAACAAACTTATGGTGCTTGATACTGATGGTGCTGCTCTGGATAGCCTGGTAAGGGCCTTGAACGCCATAGGCGTCTCCCCAAGGGATCTTATCACCGTATTTCAGGCTATCAAGGCAAGCGGTGCGCTTCACGCAGATCTGGAGATTATATAAACAATACTATTATTATCGGATGCCGATCATGAATAATATGAAAATCAATATGCAGAATTTTATGCCTGTAAAAAAGACAGCTGAGCAAAAGGCTGAAGATCTGAAAAAGGCATGCGAGGATTTTGAGTCCGTGTTTACCTACCAGATCTTAAAAAGCATGAGAAGTACCGTTGAAAAGTGTGATCTGTTTCATGGAGGGCAGGGCGAGGAGATATATGAAGAAATGCTTGATCAGGAATTATCTAAGAGTATGTCAGGGAGCGGGGATAATAGTATCGCAAATATGCTTTATAAGCAGCTTAAAAGACAAATCCCTGAGTTGGAAGGGAAAGAAAGCCTGAGTTCCATGCAGGAATCCGCCACTGGCACCCTGCCCAGGTGGCCGGTTCAGGGGGATATATCGTCCCGATTCGGGACAAGGAAGGACCCCTTTACCGGGGAAAAGAGGTTTCATTCCGGAATTGATATTGTGATCGAAAAGGGCACCAATGTCAGGGCCTCCATGCCGGGGAAGGTTGTTTCCAATGAGTATCATAATACCTATGGGAATTTGGTTGTCCTGGATCATGGGAATGGACTTACTACCCGTTATGCGCATAATGATAAAATTTCCGTAAAAATAGGTGAATGGGTTGAAAAAGGCTCAATAATCGCAGAATCAGGCTCTTCCGGGAGGAGTACCGGCCCCCATATCCATTTTGAGGTGCGAAGGGATGACAGACCTCTGGACCCGATTGAATTTTTTCGGTCCTGATAGGGGCTTTTTAGATGATCAAAGGGCCTTACAGGGCCTGAATAGCAACAGGAGACAGATTTGACTGTAGATGAATTCTTTAGATTCAGAGGGATTTTGTCGATATAAAACATAAGGAGCTGTTATGAAAAAGGATCTAAAAGACATTAAAGCTGTTTTTCATAAAAAAATTTCTCTTTTTAAAGAGCTTTTAAACTGCGTATCCAGGGAGAGAGATAATCTGATTGATCTGGACGTGAAAAATATATGGACATTAATGGAAGAGAAGCAGCGGATTGTGAATGCCATTGAAGAGACAGACAACGAACTAAAAGAAATGGTTGGAACCAAAGGAAATATTTATAAAAACATTCCTGTCAATGAAAGGCCATCCGTTATGGAGCTTTCTAAGACACTGTCCGGGCTCAGAGAGGAGATCAGGGTCAGACTCGAAGAAAATGTCACTTTTATCAAAGAGACCCTTGGTTTTTTCCATGAGATTATCTCAATTTTTACCATGGGCAACAGATCCGAAATAGCCTACAGCCCAACAAAAAGTGCCAAACATAAGGTGCAAAACGTTATTTATCATAATGAGGTCTGATTATGAGCGGGATAGGACTTGTACTTAATGCTGCAAAAGACGCCCTTTTGACCCAGCAATATGCTATTGATGTGGTCAGTCATAACATCACCAATATCAACACTGAGGGGTATACAAAACAGACGCCTGTTATAGTTGCAAAACCTGGCGAAAGTTATGCCGGCTTCCTGTTTGGAAGGGGAGTGGAGCTTAGTGATATCGTAAGCAGCACAAACAGTTTTATTGAATCCAGGCTCCAGGATTCGCTGACCGGGTATAATGCTACTGCTGAAAAGCAGCAGTATATGACTGTGCTCGAATCTGTATTCAGCGAGAATTCGGGCTGGAGTCTCAGTAATCAGTTAAGTGAATTATGGAATGCGTGGAATGGCCTTGCAAACAACCCTTCAGCCCTGCCAGAGAGGAATATTCTGAGTGAAAGCGGGATAACTCTTGCAAGGACTTTTAATAGTATCTACACTGAACTGAAAAATATGGGTATGGAGATTGGTAATTCCATGGAGATAGGATTGGGTTCGGTCAACCAGCTTATTAGCCAGATCGCTGATGTGAATCAACAGATACTTTCTTCTGAAGTGGGGGGTACGGCCAATGACCTTCGAGATCAGCGGACCCATTTAGTGGGCAAGCTGGCAGAGTATATGGACATCAGCTCTTTTGAGTATGCAGACGGAAGTATTTCTGTCACTACTGGTAAGGGGTACCTGCTTGTCAGCAAAGACGGAGGATACAGCCTCGGCTATGATGGGAATGACATTACATGGCAGACTTCAGGAAATAAAAATGTAAATATTACTGATACTATTGTCGGCGGAAAGCTTGGGGGTCTGCTTGATATTAGAGACGAAACACTTCCCAAATATATGGCTGATCTGGATGAACTGGCAAAATCTATTGTCTGGGAGATAAACAGTGCGCATAGTCAGGGCGTGGGTCTGAATGGATTCAGTTCTGTTACAGGGACCTATCAGGTTCTTGACAGTTCAGAGGAGATGGGTGCAGTAGATTCTGGGCTGGATTATTATGATAAAATCACGGATGGGGATTTTAAGGTATGGCTTTATGACGGTAATGGCAGTGTTGTCGGAGAGACAAGCATCCCTGTCCATGCCAATACGGATTCACTTGCAGATCTGGTATCCACCCTGGACAGCATATCCATAGGCGGTGAAGATGCCCTTAATGCATCAATATCTGGTAACAATCTCTATCTGGAGATCGATCAATCCAGCCACCCCGATTATACCTTCGCCTTTTCAGATGATACGAGTAATGTACTCGCGGCCTTAGGGGTTAATACCTTTTTTGAGGCTGCAAACGCGAGAGATGTCAGTGTGAATGATGTAATACTTGGTGATAAAAATTTTATAAATGCCGCGGTCATACATAATAATGTGGATTCCGCAGTGGCTGACAGCGATAATTCATCAACCGGGTTTATCACCACGTCTGGGCCATATACCGGAAGTACTGATTCTGTTTATACTGTAACCATAGATAGTGCAGGTTCCCAGGCCTTTGGATCTGCAACATTTTCATGGAGCAAGGATGGAATAGTAGTCGGTTCAGGTATTGCTGCCGGCGCTTCCGTACTTCTGGGCACAGAGGGTGTTGCCGTTACTTTCTCGTCAGACGCATTGGATACCTATGATAATAGCGACAGCTTTACCATAAATGTGGAGGCCTCGTCTGATACATATGGTGATTACGCCTCTGGGGATAATACAAACGCCCTTAATATAAGTAATCTCCAGTATGAGGATGTAAGCGTAAAACGCTGGACCTATGAAAGGGGAAGCAGCCCCATATCCAGTGATGTTACAGGGGGCACTATTGATGATTATCTTCATGTGTTTTTGAGTTCAGTTGGTATTCAGAGCCAGAGTATTCAGCGAGAGGCGGAATATACCCAGGCAATTATGGGGCAGTTTCAGGAACTGAGGGATAATTTTTCCGGCGTATCCCTTGATGAGGAGATGACAAGTCTGATCAAATATCAGCATGCATATTCAGCCGCGGCCAAACTGGTTCTAACGGCAAATGAAATGTTTGAGACAATACTGGAATTAAGATAAGGAGTTTTAAGGATGAGGGTTGCCAACAAAACATTGTATGACGGCATTGTGAGGAACTTGGACAAGGTTTCAAGGGAAATGCTGGATGCGCAAAAGGTTGTTTCATCAGGGAAGAATATAAACAGTCTGTCTGATGATCCCGTAGGTCTGGTAACTGTTCTAGGCCTTCGGGCCTCGATTTCCAATATTGAACAGCTTGATAAAAATATAAGCCTCGGTCAATCTTGGCTGATGACCTGTGAATCAGCCCTTGGTCAGATTAACAACATTATGTCCGCGGCCAAAGAACGCTGTGTGCAATTTTCAAACGCCTCTGTCAGCGTTGCGGATCGCGCGAACGCGGCAAGTATTGTAGATGGTTATCTGGAGCAGATTATCACCCTGGCTAATACACAGATAGGGGGCAGGTATGTCTTTTCAGGGACCAATACGGATATTATGCCATATGAATTAAATAATGCAGAGACACAGGTAGACTACTATGGCACACGGACTCCTTTTTCTATTAAGATAGGCAGTGATACAAATATGGCCGTGGGAAGGGACGGGCAAGGGATTTTTGGAGAGAACCAGGATAATGATAATATTTTTAAGACATTTATTGATCTTAAAACCTCCCTCCAGACCAACGATATTTCCGGGATCGCAGGCACTCTGGATAAGCTTGAATCTCAGATGGGTACGTTAAATTCCAATGTTTCTGATATCAGCGCTAAGAATCTTTCACTGAATACTAAGAAATCTATTATCCAGGGTTTGGAGCTTTCATATATAGGAAGGAAATCAGAAATTGAAGACGCCGATCTTGCTGAGGCTATTATGAATCTCAGCGCCAAGGAACTGGCTTATAATGCTGCCTTGTCTGCCTCTGCCAAGATTATGCAAAGAAGCCTTGTTGATTTTTTATAAGCCCTGATTTATGAAATATTGGGGGAAAACTTTGACAGATCATTTTCAGCATGCAGATGATTCTGGAGCCATGGAGGGTGCCAGTGCTTGTTTTAACCAGGAAAGTCGAAGAGAGCATTACCATTGGAAACAACATTACGGTTACTGTTTTTGAAATCAAGGGGAATCAGATTAAGCTTGGGATCAGCGCACCCAAAAATATCCCTGTTAACAGAACCGAGGTGTATGAGAGTATTATGAAGGAAAATATCAGGGCCTCAAGGACGCCTGATGATCTGGAGATACTTTCAGAATTATTCACAACCGATAACCTAGAGAAAGAATAGAGAGATAGAATGTATATTGAGACAACGAGATTAGGGGAAATTGAGATTGATGAGAGTAGAAAAGTTTTTTTCCCCCAAGGGCTTCTTGGATTCCCTGAGCATAAGGATTTTGTCATTATAGACCATAAGCCGGGCTCACCTTTCTGCTGGTTGCAGTCCATTACTGACCCGGAACTGGCATTTGTGATGACAAATCCATTTCTGTTAAAAAATAATTATCTCCAGGACCTTTCTAATGAGGAAAAATCCATTTTTAAAAGCGACAATGGAACAGAGACAATTATCTTTGTAATTGTTTCCATCCCTCCTGGCAAGGCGGGTGAGGCCACAGTCAATTTTATGGGACCGATTGTCATTGATCCAAAATCAAGGGATGCCAGACAGGTGATCCTTGCCAATTCAAGTTACAGCCACCATCATCCTCTCTCTGCCCCCTAGTTTAAGGGGAATATTATTTTTTTTAATAAGGATTCCTTTATCAGGAATGCTGATTATGCGGGCCTTCCTGCTGGCTATCAGGGATTATTTTATGTTTACATTCTATTTATTTTATGTATATAAATAGGCCATAAAACGGCTTATGCCATTCTTAAGCGAATAGCCATAAGCCGTTTTTATATATTCAAGTTTCAGGTAATAACATTTAATTGCGCCCATAGCTCAGCTGGATAGAGTGACGGACTACGAATCCGTAGGTCGCACGTTCGAATCGTGCTGGGCGCGCCAGTAATATCAAGCACTTAGCTCGTTTCGGGTTAAGTGCTTTTTTTATCTGCGTGTGAATTTGCGTGTGACTGGGGAAAAATTTGACTCTCCAGCACATCTACAGCATTGCTATCAGCGTCACCTAAATTATGTAAATAGATCTCAGTCGTTGTACGGCTCTCATGTCCCAGAATCCTCTGTATTGTCCCTATCGGAATATTACTCTGATCAAGAATAGTAGCAGCAAAATGGCGGAGAGCATGTAAACGGAAATATTTGATCTCTGTTTTTTTACAAAGGATTTTCATTATCCGTTTACGGTCCTTATATGGTCCAGCCTCCCAATCATTTTTAGTTCTAATCCAATACCTGTGCCAAAAGATCCATGGAACTTTTTTATCTCTCTCCAAATAACGCTTTGAGAACATTCCATACAACTTTTCCGACATTTTGACTTTCCTGAGTGTCAGGTGTCCCCCGCTTTTTTTACGAGTGTAAAGAATTACGTAACGCTCTTCAAGATTTACATCATCCCATGTCAAACGGTTTATTTCATTTATACGTCCTAAAGTCAGAATTATGGTCCAGAGATAATCTTGAGTTTCCTTATCAGCAGCTAGCAGTACTTTCAATACATCTGTTTTAAAATAACCAGTGATTGTGTATTTTTTATTAATCTTATAAAAACAATTATCAGTTTGACAAAAAACTGATTAAAGGTGCGATTTCCTAACTACATAGCACCACAAACTGAATGTTATAAGTTTCAACTATTTGGAATATCAGATATTTTTTTTGACAAAAGGGTATCATATTGTTAAAAGTTATACCCCGCCAGCTTTTAAGTTCCTTCTAAAAATTTTACCACCTGCTGGGATAATGTTGTATAGATATCAAAGGAAAAGAGGTGAACAATGAAATCTGTCATTCAAGTCGTTTTTCTGATCATCATTTTTATCACCTGTGTTTTTATTAACAGTGCATCCGCTATAGATGTAGAAGAGGATATTACTGTTGATACTGTATGGTCAAAAGCGATGAGCCCATACATTATAACCGCAGATATTATAGTTGCTGAAGATATTGTGCTTACTATCGAGTCCGGAGTTACTGTTGAGTTCAAGAAAGCCAGTTCTGAAGGTTATGGCATTGAGGTGAAAGGCATATTGCAGGTTTTAGGGGAGGAAGGTGATCCGGTCCTTTTTACAATTGAAGACAAGGAGTCTTTTTGGGGCCATATCGAATTTACCGAGACGAGTATACCCTGGGACCCAATCGATCAGACAGGCTGTGTTATTCAATACTGCATAATTGAATATGCTGGAAATGGCAAGGTTGCGGCATTTGAAAAGGCCGCAATACGTTCCGTCTCTGCCTCTCCACTGATCCAGAACAGTATTATCAGATATAGTAAAACCGATGGCATAAGAACCTCTGCAGGTGTTCAGACCATTATTAATAACCGGATTCATAACACTGAACGGGGAATAAAGATTGTGGCGCCTGAGTCCGGTACAATTCAAAATAATTTTCTTATCAATAATGAGCAGGGGATATCTGTTGAATCAGGCGTCAGCCTCGTTGATCTATCAAATAATACTGTCATATGTTCATCTTCAGAGGGATATGGCAGTGCCCTGGGTATAAACTTATCTTATAATGATAACCTCTCATCTTATTTCTGGGAACAGATTTCCGGGGATATTGAAGTTACTATCCCTGATACAAGCGCAAGTGCGGTCAGTCCTGAGATATCCATACCTTCCGGTTTTGCTCAAAATGAAACACTGACCTTTATGCTTACTGTAACCGATATGAATGGTATAATGGCATCGGACACAGTTGATGTGAATGTAACATGGGAAAATACCGTACCAATTGCAAAGGCGGTAGGACCGGATAAGGACGTGGAGCCGGGTGAACTTGTAACACTGGATGGGTCAGGATCAAAAGATCCTGACAATGGCACATTAACTTACAGCTGGGAGCAGACCTCAGGAACCACTGTGGTATTGACTGCAGATTCATCCGGCCAGTTTTGCTCTTTTATTGCCCCTATCCCCTCCGGGCTGGGCAGTGAGGAAAATCTTGTTTTCCAGCTTACTGTTACTGACAATAATGGCAATGGTCTTAAGGATTATGACAGTCTTATTGTCACTGTGATTGAATCAGAAATACCCAATGAGCCGCCTGTTGCGGATGTCCAGAGTGTTGTGACCGCGGAGGAGGAGACATTAGTAATACTTGATGGTTCCGGGTCAACAGACTTTGATGGTGTAATCATATCATATCTATGGGAGCAGGTGGACGGAGATTATCTTTCTCTTAGCAAAGCTGCTGCATCTGCGGCATCTTTTATGGCTCCAGCTGTTCTAGGAGGGGGCAAATCCTTTAAATTTAGCCTTACAATCACCGATGACGGAGATCCTCAGGAAGCTGACACAGATACTGTAATAGTTAATGTGATTGACACTGATTCAGGAAATACAGATCCCAATGAGCCGCCGTTTGCGGTTGCTCTGCCTGACACCGGAGATGACATAGTCAATGAGAATGAGACCCTGATAAAACTTACCGGTTCCGGTTCAACTGATCCTGAAGACAACATTGTTTCATACAGCTGGGAGAAGGTCTCCCACCCTGGAATCCTGCTGAGCGGAGCTCAAACCATGGAATCCACTTTTACCGCCCCTGCTGACGTGACCGAGGATACAGAGCTTATTTTTCGTCTCACAGTCACTGATGTGGGGGGGCTTAGAGACACTGCTGAAACCGTTGTGACAGTACTCTGGGAAAATGAGCCCCCCACGGCAAAGGCAGGGTATGATCAGACAGTTAGTGAAGGACAGACAGTGCTTTTGGATGGATCAGAATCAAGTGATCCGGATAATGGTATCGATACATACTCCTGGGAACAGCTGTCAGGGACTACTGTGGAACTTTTAAACGCAGATACTGAAACAGCCATTTTCCTGACCCCTGATATTGACGAAGATGAACTCCTGGCTTTTCTCTTAACGGTTACAGATAATTCTGGCTATGTTAAACAGGATATAGTGCATGTTTCTGTCGAGTCATACGATACCGGTCCTGTGGCCGATGCCGGCAATGATCAGGTGGCCGGTTTTGAAGAACTCGTCGATCTGGACGGTTCCGGTACAACAGATACGGACGGAACCATTGTGTCGTACCTGTGGGAGCAGCTTTATGAAGAGACTGTATCACTAAATGATTCAACTACCAGCACCCCCTATTTTCAAACTCCTTCAGCAGATATGCTGGATGATTCCGAAGACTACCTTGCCTTTACCTTCAGCCTTACGGTTAAGGACGATGAAGATCAGGAATCAACGGATACTGTCATAGTCAACGTTACTGATAACCCTTCCGCTGTCCTTCCTTTGGCAGATGCCGGGGAGGACCTGACTGCTAGTGAAGATTCCACGATTATCCTGGATGGGTCAAAGTCCATTGATACGGGTAGAAATTCGGAAATGGTTGTATCGAATAATATTTTTTCATTCCAAATTATTGATGAGGAACCGGATGATGATGCAGCACCCGGCAATATCGCGGCTGTTTCAAGCGGCCCTCAGGCAAATTGCGATTTGACCTTTGAATCAAATAATCTTGAGAATATTGACGGCAGGTTTTCCCTGTTTCTCTACAGCTGGGAGGATTCGGCAAGCGGCCTGACTGTTGATTTGTCCAATAACTGGTGGGGCATGAGCGGGGCATCAGTGATTGAAACGCTGATATATGACTCTGCTTTTGATTCTTTGCTGCCTGAAGTTGTTTTTGAACCATTTGAAACAAACGAGGTGCCGAACTCCGGTTGTACTGACCTGTCATATCCGCCAATAGCAAAGGCTTGTGATGACCAGTCTGCTGATCCTGATGATACGGTTACTCTTGACTGTCCTGATCTTTATGATCCTGATCAGATACTCTCTTTTCAATGGACCCAGACAAGCGGCATCACTGTTGAGCTGATTGACGCGGATACCTCGGAGGCGACATTTATTGTGCCTGCCATACCTGATCAGGATGAAGAGGATGAACTGGATGATGAGATAAATGTCCTGAATTTTCAACTTACCGTATCTGATCCTTACGGTTTTTATGACAGTGATGAAGTAACTGTTACGATAAATGAGATAACGGAGAATGAAAAAAAGGTGCGGAGCGGTGATTCCGGGTGTTTTATTTCTGTGACTCTATGGTGACAGTAACAATGAAGCCCTGTTTGCAAACAACCCTGAACTGCAGGAAATGAAAATCGTATTTAATAGAGAGATATTATTATGAAACGAAAATGGATTTTTCTCCCGGCTGCCATAATCTTCTTTATGATGTCATCACCCTCTTATGCTCTGTATTACTCCTTTGGATACGGCGGTTCGGGGAGTGCGGATGCCAATAACTTTACAATGGAGATAGGAAGTACCGATATCAGGATTGGTGAAAAAACATACCTTGGAAGCATATCCATTCCTTTTATCAATCATGGAGACAGCAATATTCCATCCGGCACCATCGACTCTAAAAGCCCACATAATAATAATAAGAGCCTGGGTCTAAGGGATGAAGGAATGGAGATCGGCATACTGGGCAAGATAGGCAGGCCAATGCTCTATCCGAAAACATATGTAAATCTGATCTGTGGATTTACCAGGACGAATAATGTGAAAATTGTCAGGTCAAACCCAACAGGCAATTACTATGCCCAGTCCACAGACAGCAACCTGGAACCTGTTATCGGTGCTGGTGTCAGCTATTTCCCTGAGCTGTTTGAATGGGGCCCTGCAATGATCCTGTCGCTGGATATAGACAACAGAAGGGGTATTACCACATCTATCGGCTGGTGCTGGTGATGTGTAAGAGAGGATTTACATCTATAAGCGCTTAATAAATTTGAAACGCATATTATGGACTTAACAAATTCCAAATCGGGTATTTCTGAGAGCAAATACTCATAAAGGTAGATATGAAACAGATAAATATAATAGTTCTGGTTTTACTGTTTTTTCCGTTTGTCTCATCTGCTGGGGACATAGGACAGGCTAATGATGTATCTGGTTCAGTTAAAGGAGATATGCGTCTGAAACTGAATGATTATGTCAGGCTGGTTGTGGAAAATAATGAGAATATATTGGCCCAGCACCATGAATATATTATCAGCAGAGAAAATATCAGGCGTGAGCAGTCTGTCTTTGAGCCTGAATTTGTTAGTTCCTACCAGCACGGACACGATAAAAAAAAATTATCTCAGGAAGACAAAAGGTCTCAAAATCCATTTGGTACGATTTACGAGAGTGACAAGACCACAAAAGATCTAAATGCCGTGATCCAGAGTAACATCCCTACCGGTGGAAATGTAAAGCTTGGTTATACACAGAATGCCAGCAAAAACTGGGTTTATAATGAGGCAATGGACTATACCTCGTTTTTGGGGATTGATATTACACAACCCTTGCTGAAGAATACCGGATCAGTTTCTTCTTCAAAGATCCGGGCTGCAGAGAAAGACTCTGATGTCACATTCCAGACCTATCGGATGAAAATGATAGAGGTTGTTTTTAACGCCCTTTCTACATGCTGGGATTATTATGGCTATAGAGAGAAACTGAAAATCAGACATGGTTCTGTGGAAATTGCTGAAAAGATACTGGAAGAAAACCGGGCACGGATCGTTCTGGGTAAGATGGCTGATACAGAGGGGCTGGAGGCTGAGGCCGCACTGGCAAAGAGAAAGTCATGGGAGAGCGCGGCACAACAGGAACTTATTTCTGCCATGAATAATATGCGCAGTTTTACCTCTTCTGCAGACGTTGACATTGAGCTGGACATTGATTTTTCTGAAGAGATTACTATTAATGATTTGAGCCCTGATTTTGATTCAAGCATCCAAAGGGCTATAGAGTCAAGGCCTGAATATCAGTCAGTGCTTCAAAGGATTGAAAAGGAGAAAATCCTTGTATCCTACGCCCAAAACCAGCGGTGGCCTCAGCTGGATCTGATTGGGAGCTATGGCCTTAACGGTCTTGGGAGTTCTTCTTCAGATTCATTTGGGGATGCTATTGAGCATGACTATAGCACATGGAAGGTAGGGCTTTCCCTGACAATACCTTTAGGGGGAGGGCAGAAGTCAAGGAGTGAACTGGAAACGGCAAAGCGCCGCAAACAACAGGCCCTTCTTGAACTCAAATCCGTTGAGGTTCAGATAGCCAATATTATTGACACTGCAATTGCGAATGTCTACTCGACCCGTGATCAGCTTTCCTATAATAAAAAAGCAAAAGAGATTGAAGGGGCTCTCCTGGAAGTGGAGCTTGAAAGGCTAAATAGCGGAAAAAGCACGAGCAGGGTAGTCCTTGAAAAGGAAGAAGACCTTAATTACGCCAGGGAAGCTGAGCTTGAAAGCTTTGTAAACAACCGAAAGGCAATTTTAGCCCTGGCTGTGGCAGAAGGTTCTCTGCTTCTTGACAATGGGGTTGAGATCAAAAAGAATAATCTGGAAACAGTTAAGGAGATAGACCAATGAAAAGCTTTAACAACGAGCAATACAGATCCTGCAATATATGCGGATTTTTCAAGGTGGTAACAGCCGTATCTTTTGCCTCAATTCTGTTTTGTTCATCTGCATATGCCAGGGAAAATATATCCATGCCCGGAGTCTCAGAGCAGGTTTCCGGAATCACCGGACCTGTTTCCGTA
>JAFDJA010000149.1 GCA_019307745.1 Deltaproteobacteria bacterium
ATGAAGAAACGATCAGGCGATATGTTGAGTATCAGGGCCGCCAGGATTCAGGTCAGCTTCATTTGAAGCTGTAACGGTTTTAAGGACCCCGGGTTTACCCGGGGGTATCTATTCCAATAATGCACGTCTATTTTTACCAGTAGACGCACTTGCTGATGTTGGTGAATACACTTCCCGGAAGATATTAAAATTGATTGAATCTAATGATTATTGAATCAAATGATTATTGAATCAAATCATATGCAGCTGTTGTATGAAGTCTAATGAAAAATAATTTGTTTTCTAAAACTAATTCTGTCAGCAGTTGGAACTTTTGAGTACGTATGTATTGATCATGTCCTATTATTATGACCAGCTCTCTTGCCTTTTGGGACATATTGACTCCTGAATGAATATGATGAATTAGATACAGTTATTGCAATATTTTTTAATATTGTGTACTGAAATTTGTCATGTGAAAATCGGAAAGAGAAGACTAATATGTTACAAATCTCCTTAATGTCCTGGAAGCTGTGGATATGGAAGAAGTCATACCAAATGAGGTTTATATTGCCCCGGATAAACAACATATTTTAGTTCAGAGAGAGGATGACCGGAATCCCTCAGATCAACGGATACTTATCGGACTTAATAGTGATCCCCTTGAAAATAGTGTGCTTCCAACAGCGGATGTCCTATTCCGGTCGGTTACTGAAGTGTATGAGAGAAAAATTCTTGCAACAATTCTGACCGGAATGGGGAATGATGGTAAGAATTACATTTAAATATATGAAAGGAAAGAGATGTTATTTTCTAGCTAAATCAGAGAAGTTATGTGTGGTATTTGGTATGCCGCAAGCTGTGAATGAGGCTGATCTCTCAGATAAAATTGTCCATCTTGGAGATATGTCTGACAGGATAAAGAGAATTTCAAATGACATGAAGGAAAGGGAGGGGTAATGCCGTTACGCGTCACCAATCATGAATTTAAACTGTTGAGGGATTTGATAGAGGATAAGTGTGGTATTACCCTTAATCAGGATAAGACCTACTTGATTGAAAATCGATTGTCAGCTTTAGTTGAAAAGACAGGGGTGAAAAGCTTTGGTGATCTTTATTTGACGTTAAAGACTTCATCACAAAATGAAGGTTTAATGGACCTAATGGTCGATGCCATTACAACAAATGAGACTCTGTGGTTTCGTGATCAATATCCCTATGAAATTCTAATAAATTCTCTATTCCCAGTGCTCTATAAAAAGATCAGTGAGAGAAAACGTTCGAAGATTAATATTTGGTCAGCTGCCTGCTCCACTGGTCAGGAGCCATATTCCATTGCAATAAAGGCCCTGGAATATTACAGGGGAAAAGGTGATGAGGCATCTTGTTATGAACAGGTCAATATTCTAGGTACAGATATTTCCCATTCAGCAATATCACAGGCCAGGAGAGGACGTTATGACATGGCTGAAATGCAGCGCGGGCTTCCACAAGATTATAAAAATAGCTATTTTAAAAGAGTTGGGAATAAATGGGATGTTGTAGATAGTATCAAGAGACTGGTGACTTTTAAGGAGTATAACCTCAAATATCTTATGAATGGAACTTTGGGACCATTTGATATTATATTTTTAAGACATGTTATCATCTATTTTTCAGATTCATTTAAGGAGGCCCTTTTTGATAAGATATCCCGCATGCTTCTGCCTAAAGGATATATGTTCCTGGGCATAGGTGAGACAGTACAAGGTTATAGTAACGCTTTTGATACCAACGCCAATAAAAGGGGGATATTCTATCAGCTGAAATAAGGGAACCTTTAAAAAAAACTATTGCATCCATATACTATCTCAATTATCATTATTTCCATGGTTGTAAAATAGGTGGCACTGATTATTTTTTAATGACAATTATAATTCATAATTTTTTTCTGATCTGGGATTTCAGCCATTTAAGTAAAAAATTATTTAGGAGGACAAAATGGCTATAGCGGTAGCAGAGAAAAAGGCAAACGAGACTAAGGACAATGACTATAAAGTTGCAGACATCGGTCTTGCGGACTGGGGCAGAAGGGAAATAGAGATCGCTGAAAAAGAGATGCCTGGACTGATGGCAGTCAGGAAAAAGTATGCCGCTGAAAATCCTTTGCAGGGTGTCAGGGTTTCCGGTTCACTTCATATGACAATTCAGACAGCTGTCCTAATTGAAACCCTTGTTGCTCTTGGGGCCGATGTCAGATGGGCAAGCTGTAATATATTTTCTACCCAGGATCATGCTGCTGCAGCAATTGCATCTTCCTGTATCCCTGTTTTTGCATGGAAGGGGGAGACACTTGAAGAGTACTGGTGGTGTACGAACAAGGCGTTGTCCTTTCCAGGTGGTAAGGGACCTCAGTTGATCGTTGACGACGGTGGTGATGCAACACTCTTTATCCATAGGGGGTATAATGCTGAAAACGATTCAACTATTCTCGATGAGCCTACTGATAATAATGAGCTGCAAATAATAAATAATCTTTTAAAAAAGATCCTGTCTGGAGACAATCAGAGGTGGCATAGTGTAGTGCAGGGATGGAAAGGTGTAAGTGAAGAGACCACCACAGGTGTTCACAGATTATATGAGATGATGAACAATGGGACTCTCCTTGTTCCTGCAATAAATGTAAATGACTCGGTTACAAAATCCAAATTTGATAATCTTTACGGATGCAGGGAGTCTCTTGTTGACGGTATCAAGAGGGCTACGGACGTTATGCTGGCCGGAAAGGTATCTGTTGTCTGTGGATATGGAGATGTTGGCAAAGGTTGCGCCCAGTCATTGAAAGAATATGGATCAAGGGTTATTATTACAGAAATTGACCCTATCTGTGCACTTCAGGCCGCAATGGAGGGTTATGAAGTTGTTCCTATTGAAGATACCCTTGGTGAGGGGGATCTTTATGTGACCACTACCGGCAACAGGGACGTTATAAGGATTGATCATATGGCCAAAATGAAGGACCAGACCATTGTGTGTAATATAGGGCACTTTGACAATGAGATACAGGTAAATAAGCTTAATGTTTATCCCGGCATCAAAAAAGTCCAAATCAAACCCCAGGTGGACAAATATATTTTTCCTGAGGGCCACTCTATTTTTCTACTTGCCGAAGGAAGACTTGTAAACCTTGGTTGTGCTACCGGACACCCATCTTTTGTCATGTCAAATAGTTTTACCAACCAGACCCTTGCCCAGATTGATTTATGGAACAATAGAGACAAATATGAAAATAAGGTTTATACGCTTTCCAAACAGCTTGATGAGGAAGTAGCCAGGCTCCATCTGGAGAAGATTGGAGTTAAATTGACCAAGCTTACCCGGGAACAGGCAGACTACATCGGGGTCCCTGTTGAAGGCCCTTACAAACCCGAGTATTACAGATATTAGTCTGGAGACCAGATTTCAAAAATGTAAAGGGGCGATCTCATGGATCGCCCTTGCTGTTTATAAAATCCATCTTCTGAAAGGCTGGAACTGGTTTTTTTAAACCTTCTGTTCAAATCCGTTCTTGTTCCTATCCGGTTATAAATAGGTTGAACATAGGTGAATTATTTTACCCTACTGCTTTTTTCAGAGTCTCCGCCATATCAGTCTTTTCCCAGGAAAATTCAGGGAGTTCTCTGCCGAAATGCCCATAGTTTGAGGTCTTACTGTAGATAGGTCTCAGGAGGTCAAGCTTCTCAATAATAGCCGCAGGCCTCAGATCAAATTCTTTTTTTACTATCTTTGTCAATTCACTGCTGGGCACCACTCCGGTGCTGTACGCGCCTACCATCACCGAGACAGGCTCAGCGCGGCCTATTGTGTAAGCCATCTGAATTTCGCATTTTTCTGCAAGACCTGCTGCAACTATGTTTTTTGCGATATAACGGCACATGTAGGAAGCGCTCCTGTCTACCTTGGAGGGATCCTTGCCAGAGAATGCCCCTCCGCCGTGGTATCCAAAGCCGCCATATGTGTCTATGATAATCTTTCGTCCGGTCAGACCACAGTCTCCCACGGGGCCGCCTACAACAAATCTACCTGTGGTGTTAATAAAAAACTGGGTCTCTTTGTCGAGCATTTCACCTGGTATTACTTCCTTGATCACCTCTTCAATTATTGCCTCGCAGATGGTGTCATAGTCAACATCAGGGTCATGTTGGGCCGCGATAACCACTGTATGTACTCTGACCGGTTTGCCGTCCACATACTCTACGGTGACTTGGGACTTGCCGTCTGGTCTCAGCCAGGGGAGTTTGCCTGATTTGCGCACATCGCTGAGTTTACTAGTGAGTCCGTGGGCGAGGAAGATAGGCATGGGCATCAGTGTTGGTGTGTCCTTGCATGCATAGCCGAACATGAGACCCTGATCTCCTGCACCCTGCTCCTTACCTTCAACACCATTGACTCCCATGGCTATATCAGGTGACTGCTTGTCAATTGTGGAGAGTACAGCGCATGTCTCCCAGTCAAAACCCATTGAAGAGTTGTTGTAACCAATATCCTTTATGGTCTGTCTTACTACTTCCGGCATATCAACATAGGCGGATGTGGTGATCTCTCCTGCGATAATAGCCATCCCTGTTGTGACCATGGTCTCGCATGCAACGCGGGATGTTATGTCCTGTTCAAGCATTTTATCCAGGATCTGGTCAGAAATCTGATCAGCAACCTTATCTGGATGGCCTTCAGTGACTGATTCGGATGTGAATAAAAAATTAGTTTGTTTCATATAATCCTCCTTATTACCTTCTATGATTGATTAATCTCTAATTAATACCTAAATCTGTACCAGAAATCATATGTGTCCTGTCCTGCCAAGGCAGGATAAAGTTACCCGTTTGGAAGCAAGGCTTTCCGCTCGCCAATATCAGCAGAGCAGGCTCCCAAGTTCATCGCCTCGCTTCAATACCATAAAAAGATTCAGGCATTAAGTAAGCAGTTATCTATCAGCCTGGTTTTTCCTATATATACAGCAAGTGCAAGAAGCGCTTCTCCTTCAATGATATTGATGTCTTCCATTGTTTCAGGATCACATATGGTGATGTAATCTATCTCAACGAAAGAATGAGTTGAAATCAGTTTTTCAATGGCTGATTTTATTTTGAGGGTCTCTGTCACACCGCCATTGACCATAGCAATAGATAGATCAAGAGATTTTTTCAGGCACAAAGCAGATATTTGTTCTTTTGAATTCAGGTAACTGTTCCTGGAACTCATGGCCAGGCCATCATCCTCTCTGACCGTTTGATGCCCGATAATCTCAATATCAAGGTTCAGGTCTTTTACCATACAGCGGATGATTGCCAGCTGCTGAAAGTCTTTTTGACCGAATATGGCAATGTGGGGCCTCGTGATATTGAAGAGTTTTGCGATGACTATGGCAACTCCATCAAAGTGACCAGGCCTGGAAAGACCGCAGAGATGATTCGTAATACTTTTTAGATTTATTGTTGTCTGAAAGGTTTTGGGATACATCTCTTTGACTGACGGTATGAAAATAAAGTCTGTTCCTGCATTTTTCGCCTTTTTAAAATCTCCTTCCATATCCCTTGGATAGGCATCAAGGTCTTCGGAGAACCCGAATTGTATCGGATTGATAAAAATACTTGCTATCAGGATATCTGTACGACGCTTTCCCTCTCTCATCAGTTCGAGATGCCCCTCATGAAGGAAGCCCATGGTAGGGACAAAGGCAATGGTTTTGCCAGATGCCCTCAGTTCCTCTGATATTTTCTGCATCTCAGATATTGAGTCAATTTTTTTCATTTATTTAAAAGTTTATTTTGCCAGTAATGTATTATCAGATTAAATTAAAAGATATGTTAAAATCAGCTCTCTCACTAGCACCAAGGTGCAAATTTGTCAAGAAATGGGTGTTTCCCGAGATTTATCTTTTAAGAATTAATTTCGTATATTAAAATGCAAAACAATTGTTACAGGACAGGGCTGTGGGGACTGCCTGAAAAGCCTTGTCCGGTTGTTGTTAATATTTTAAATGGGAGATGTGATTATGGCAATAATGGAGTTTTCAATGTTTCCCCTGGACAAGGGGGCGAGCCTCAGCGAATATGTCTCCAGGACGCTTTACATTGTGGATGAAAGCGGATTGGAGTATCGGTTAAATCCAATGGGGACAGTGGTTGAAGGAGAATGGGATGATCTGCTTATCCTTCTTACAAGATGCTTTCGTGCATTAGAAAAAAATTCTGACAGAATAAGCCTGAGTGTGAAGTTCGATTGCCGGAAGGGTGTATCAGGTGCACTTGATAAAAAGATACGAAGTGTGGAGGAGAAGGCGGGGAGATCATTTAGGACCTGATCGCATCATTTAGATTTAGTAAGATAGAATTTACTTTTTGGTGATATGGGTATGAAATTACGACAGCTGGGAGCTTCAGATATATATTTATCCCCTATAATCATGGGGACCTGGCAGGCTGGGAAGACCATGTGGTCTGGGATTAATGACAAAGAGAGTTTGAGAGCCATAAGGGCCGGATTCAACTCGGGAATAATTGCCTTTGATACTGCTGAACTTTATGGAAATGGTCATTCTGAACGTATCATAGGCGAGGCCTTGCGTGGTTTTCGGGATCAGGCAGTAATTGCCTCAAAGGTGTCTCCCAGACATATGAGATATAACCAGGTGATTGCTGCATGCGAGAGGTCATTAAGGAATTTGAAGACCGATTATATTGACCTGTATCAGATTCACTGGCCATCAGGATCATTTGGCAATAAGGAGGTGCCTGTTGAGGAGACAATGGAGGCAATGAATGAATTAAAGGCACGGGGCAGTATCAGAGAGATCGGCCTGTCAAACTTCTCACGCACACAACTCCAAGAAGCACTCCAGTATGGATCAGTGCAGAGCATTCAACCGCCGTACTCACTTTTCTGGAGACATGCGGAGAAAGATTTAATAGGGTACTGTGTTGAGAACAGCATCAGTGTCCTTGCCTATTCCCCAATGGCTCAGGGCCTCCTTACAGGAAAATTTAAAAAAGGGCATATATTTCAGAAAGGGGATCATAGGATTAAGAATCGGCTTTTCAGCCGTGAAATATCTGATAATGTTCAGGATGCTCTTACAAGAATATCGGCTTTTGCCAGGTCCAAAGGCGTTACCATGGCCCAGTTGGCCCTTGCATGGGTTATTGCTCAGCCTGGCACATGCGCGATCGCTGGAGCAAGAGATGAGGAACAGGTGAAACAGAATGCCAAGGCCGAAGAAATTTTTTTGTCTGATGATGATCTGGCAGAACTGGATATGATCAGCCGCATGGTTACAGATTCTTTGGATGACAATCCTATTATGTGGGAATAATTTGATCCTTTGAATTATTACATCTACACATGTATGGGATTTTTTTGTTTGACTTTTTTTGTTTGCTAAGTATATGATATTACATTTAAAATAAAATTTTGGCCTTTTTGATTATAAGAAATTAATCAA
>JAFDJA010000278.1 GCA_019307745.1 Deltaproteobacteria bacterium
ACTATACTGAAAGGTGAACGGTGTTTTCTTGATTCTGTTGTAAAGTGCCGGTAGAATTAATATTTCCTTATGTATTTTATTTGGGAACAAGATAATCTGTGCCTTTGCTCCTACCGGAACACAATGTTCTCAAATAATTTCCTTTTATGCGATACTGAAATATGAAAGATGGTCGATAATTCCAAATCCAAAAACCTTATAAACGATTTCTTAGATACTCTCAACTATAATTATCTTTAAATTGGAGGAGATTATATGTCAGAAGAAAACACTATAACATCTATGAGTCAGGAAAAGAGAAAGATTCCACCACCAAAGGGATTCAGTGAGAAGGCTTATATCAAGAGTGAGGAAGAATACCAGAGGATATATGAGGAGTCTATAAAAGACCCTGAAGCTTTCTGGGCTGAAAAGGCCAAACAATTGTATTGGTTTAAGGAATGGGATACTGTATTTACATGGGATAAAGAAGCGGTTAAGTTTACTTGGTTTGCTGGTGGGAAGACTAATGTCTCATATAATTGTCTTGACAGGCATCTTGAGGAGAGGGGGGACAAGGCAGCTCTGATTTGGCAGGGAGAGCCTGAAGAAGATGTCAGAAATATAACTTACAGGGAGCTTCATAGGGAAGTCTGTAGATTTGCTAATGTTCTTAAGAAAAAAGGGATGAAGAAGGGGGATAGGATATGCATGTATCTGCCCATGGTTCCTGAACTTGCTATTGCGATGCTTGCGTGTACGAGGATAGGAGTGATGCATAGTATTGTATTTGCTGGGTTTAGTGCTGAGTCATTAAAGGATAGGATTCTTGATTCCAAATGTCGGATGCTTATTACAGCTGATGGGGGCTTGAGAGCAGGGAAGAAGATTGCTTTGAAGGCCACTGCAGATGAGGCATTGGAGGAATGTGACTGTATCGAGTCATCGATTATTGTCAAGAGGGCAAATATAGATATTGAGATGAAAGAAGGACGAGATACTTATTGGGAAGATGAGATGAAGCAAGGAGATATCAGTGATGATTGCGAGGCAGAGCACATGGATGCAGAGGACCCATTGTTCATATTATATACTTCAGGTACAACCGGTAAGCCAAAGGGAGTCCTTCATACAACTGGCGGATATTTAACATTTATTTATCAGACCTTTAAATGGATTTTTGATTATCATGAAGAGGATGTCTACTGGTGTACAGCAGATATCGGCTGGATTACAGGGCATAGCTATATTGTGTACGGGCCTTTGGCTAATGGCGCTACTTCCATAATGTTTGAGGGGGTGCCGACATATCCTGATAATGGCCGGTTCTGGCAGGTTGTTGAGAAGTTCAAGGTAAATATCTTCTATACTGCGCCTACAGCTATAAGGGCAGTTGCAAGATTCGGGACAGAGCCTGTTGAGAAACATGATCTGAGCAGCCTTAAGTTGCTTGGATCAGTGGGAGAGCCCATAAATCCAGAGGCATGGATGTGGTATTATACTAATGTCGGGAAAGAAAAATGTCCTATTGTTGATACATGGTGGCAGACAGAGACGGGTGGGATATTGATAACTCCTTTGCCGGGAGCACTTACCCTTAAGCCGAGTTCTGCTAACAGGCCATTTCCAGGGATTGAGCCTGCGATTTTAAGAGAGGATGGTACTGAAACGAATGTTAATGAGGGCGGTTATCTTGTCATTAGAAAGCCCTGGCCTGGAATGATGAGGACAGTCTATGGCGACCATCAAAGATATATTAAGACATACTGGAGCAAATTCCCGGATATTTATTTTGCAGGGGATGGTGCGAGAAAAGACGAGGACGGGGATTATTGGCTGATGGGGAGAATTGATGATGTTATCAATGTCTCGGGACATAGGATCGGGACTGCTGAGGTTGAGTCGGCTTTGGTGAGCCACAAAGATGTTGCTGAATCTGCTGTTGTTCCTTTTCCTCATGAAGTGAAGGGACAGGCTCTCTATGCGTTTGTTACGTTGAATAAGGGAGTGGAGAAATCAGAAGAGTTAAGGGCTGAACTAAGGCAGCATGTGGGAAAGGAGATTGGGCCAATAGCCAAGCCTGATAAAGTACAGTTTGCGGATGCCCTGCCTAAAACCAGGTCCGGAAAGATAATGAGGAGGATCCTGAAAGCTCTTGCAGAAGGTAAGGATGACGTTGGTAATACAACTACCTTGGCTGACCCTAGTGTTGTGGACCTTTTGAAGGAGGATAGGCAATAGTTTTATATCTTTTTCTTTATTTCTTTTTGTTATGGCAGATTTAAGTCCTGGTAATTCGTTATTATTGGTAATTGATATTCAGGAGAAATTCAGGGGAGTTGTTAGAGACTTTGAAGGTATTATTTTAAAGGTCAGTAAATTGATTCGGGCTTTCAACATACTGAAGATTCCTGTACTGGTTACTGAGCAATATCCCCATGGATTGGGGGAGACAGTCAAGGAATTGAAGGAAGTTCTGAAGGAATATAAAAAAATTGAGAAGGTGAGCTTTGATTGTTTTAATGATTCGAAATTTGTTGAGTCAATTGTGAAGTATGTGAAGAAGGATGTAGTC
>JAFDJA010000041.1 GCA_019307745.1 Deltaproteobacteria bacterium
CTGGGGATAACTGCAATTGTAAAAAAACAATCAATGCCAGGGGTGGACTGATACTTCCCGGATTAATTAACGGCCATACCCATGCGGCCATGACACTTTTCAGGGGGCTTGCTGACGATATTCCGTTGATGGAATGGCTGAACAATTATATCTTTCCGGCTGAGGCCAGGATGGATGAAAATTTTGTAAAAATCGGCACACTTCTTGCCTGCGCAGAGATGATTATGTCAGGTACGACTACCTTCTGCGACATGTATCTGTTCGAAGAAGAGGTGGCTCTGGCCGCTAAAACCGCAGGGATGAGATGTCTCGCGGGTGAAGTGCTTTATGACTTTGATTCCCCTAACTACGGCAGTGTTGAAAACGGGCTTGAATATTCAGAAAAACTTATAAAGAAATGGGCAGACGACCCTATTATTTCAATTGCGGTTGAACCCCATACACCTTTTACATGCAGTCCGGATCTGCTTGTTTCCGCCAACGCACTTGCTTTGAAATATGGAGTACCACTGATTATACACCTTGCTGAGACTGAAAGAGAGCAGAATGAGGTCCAGAAGCAGTACAACAAAAGGCCTGTGGAGCACCTCCTTTCCCTGGGCATACTTGGACCGCATCTTATTGCGGATCATTGTGTTCACCTTGACGATGACGAGATTGCGCTCCTGGCGGAAAAAGGAGTCAGTGTTATCCACAATCCGGAGAGTAACATGAAGTTGTCTTCAGGTGTTGCACCTGTGTGGGATATGCTGGAAAAAGGTATTTCTGTGGGGCTGGGCACTGATGGATGCGCATCAAATAACAACCTTGACCTTTTTACAGAGATGGATATGGCTGCCAAACTCCACAAGGCAGAAAAAAAGGATACAACAGTCATGGACGCCCTGACAGTCTTAAGAATGGCCACAATTGAATGTGCAAAGGCCCTGGGAATGGGAGATATTACAGGTTCCATTGAAATAAGGAAAAAGGCGGATATTATTATTGTCGATACTAACAAACCCCACCTAACTCCCATATACAATCCTTTTTCCCATCTGGTTTATTCTGCAACAGGGGCTGATGTCAGCCATACAATTATTAATGGGCAGCTGGTTATGGAGGACTGCAGATTATTGAGTCTGGATATCAATGAAATACTGCAAAAGGCCAGAAATGAATCGGAAAAGGTCAAGGATGCAGTTTTGATATCCTAAAACCATACGGGTAATGACCACTACTTAGGCAACACGCATATTTTTAGTAATAAAAGCTTTTATTTTCAAACAGATACAATTGATACTTAATGGAGGACTTAAGTGGACAGAGTAATCTCAATTATCATATCACTGATCGTTGGACTTCTAGTGTACATTGGTTTTGTGCTGGTGCTAAGGACGGAAAAGAACATAAATTATATCAGTAAACGATGGTATTACCACCCAAACGCAATCTGTGCCTGGAGAGTGGTAATGGCCATCATTGGTGCTATGTTTTATTTTATCTTGGGTAAACATTTTATGGGTATCCTCCTGTTTACGGTCTCTGCAATACTTGATGGTGTTGATGGACTTGTGGCAAGAAAATGCGACATGATAACTGAAACAGGTAAGGAAATAGATCCTCTTTGTGATAAATTGACCTATATACCCCCAATGTTTTTCTTTGCAGGACTAGGCATCCTTGAATTCACTCCAGTATGGATTTTCACAGCTATCGAATTTTGCGGACAATTTTTTATCAGGTCCTTTATTAAACGTTTTACACAATTCTCTGTTGCAGCAAACAATTTTGGCAAGATAAAGGCGGTTCTGTGTTTTGCCCTGATAATCTACTGTGCCATTCTTGATGGTGCCATTACAATTCCGGATTTTACAACACAAATTATCTACGGATGCATAATACTGTCCATTGCATCAAGCGCTTTTAAACTCATAACAAACCGTCTGTACGCGGATATTTTATCCATCCTGAATCTTATGTGTGGAATAACGGGAATTGTTTTTGTGTTTCAGGGCCATTATGTGTATGCGGTTATTGCCATCCTTGCAGGGCAGATCTTTGACCTGTTTGATGGAAGGATGGCTGAAAAGCACGGCGGGACAAAATTCGGACCATGGCTGGATGACATAGCTGATCTGATCAGTTTTGGCATGTGCCCTGGTATATTGATAATTGTGCAGGGGAACCTAAGGCTATTCCCGATCATACTGGGGATCTTCTATTTCAGTACGGTTGGATTTCGTCTATGGCGTTATCTGATGATTGATAAGCATGATGAGACGCTTCCTATAGGAGTATTTAACGGCCTGCCAAGTCCCGCAGGCGTCATGGTAACCCTTGGGGCGTGTCTGTTCTGGCAGAATTCATGGATCGCATATGTGGTTGTTATCCTGACCTCATTTATAATGGTAAGCCATGTAAGATTTGTGCACTTTGGAAGGGTAATTCTCAAAAAGCTTCCCAGGGCAATTATTGTGCTGTTCGGATTTGCTGTGGTATTTATTATATCCTACCTAATAAAGGCAAAGAATCCGGAAACCCTTGGAGCAATACTCCTAATATGTTCCCTGTTATATATGGCCTTAGGGAATAACAGGATTATGAACAGGATTAAATAAGCTGGCATGTTCGACCTTGATGCACCTGTCCATTATGACCTGAAGTCCGGCACTCTTGGCCCTTTCTGCTGACTCCTCGTGGATCACACCCAGTTGCATCCAGATGACCTTTGCCCCAATTTTTATTGCCTGGTCTACTATTGGAGGGATTCTGACAGGGTTTAGAAATATATTAACCAGATCCACGTGAAAGGGGATCTCTTCCAGGGAGCGATAACACCTCTCATCCAGGATCTCCTTCTGGCCCGGATTGACAGGTACAATACTATATCCCTTATCCATAAGGTATCTTGCCACCCTGTTGCTGTCTCTATCAGGTTTGGGTGACAGGCCAACGACAGCCACCTTGTCTGTATTTTCCAGTACCTCTTTTATTGTCTTGTCAGACATAATACCATCTGAGGTCATACCCTTCCTATCTGACATTATTTGATACCTGAATTTTGCATAAACAACATTCTACGGTATGGTAATCTACTGTGATTGCGGATAAAGGTACCCGGGATTCAAGGATTCCAGGGTTCAAGCGCTTGCAAAATTCAGGAGATAATTTTCTTAACTATATTGACTTTTTTATTGATATCCACTGCCTTTTTCACTACCGGGACCTGATCTATCACCTTGTCTGTAATTGTCTGTCCAAGATTAGAATCATTGCTATTTTCTCCATCAGTATTATTGGCATCTGATGTCTGTTCCAGATCCTTTTTGACCTTGTTGAATTCCTTTAGAGATTGACCCAGCCCTCTCCCTATCTCAGGGATCCGTTTGGCACCAAATAGGAAAATTATGATCACTCCTATAATTATCAGTTCAGTTGTTCCCAGACCAAACATAGTTCTCCTCCTTTGTATATGACTTTTTGAAAGGCCCTGTCCTGCTCAGCCTCTCTGCGCCCCCTCTATTATGACAGCGAATTCCTCCTCAGAAAAAGATCCGCCAGATGAGACTTCAATCATTTGAATCCCAGCTGATTTGAAAATGGCGGCAGTCACACCCATCCCTTTTCCATCCGGTTTCTCGCAATATAACGTGGTGACTCCGCAGGAAGGGCTCTTATCTTTTAAAATAGCAATTTTTGCATTATACAGGTGTGCCAGCTTCAGGGCCTCATTGGCCCCTCTGATAAATGGCTCGGTAACATCCAATCCCTCGGAATTAACTACTCGCGCATTACCATCCAGCACATCCTGCCCATCCCCTCCTATTATATTTGAAGAAGGTCTGGGCGTAGGAAGCCCTCCAAGCTGTTCAGGACAGAAAGGAATGACCTGTAGAGACCTGGCAAGGGTTTTAATGAAAGGAGATCCACGTTCTTCACCGTCATACCTGCAACACATGCCAAGCAGGCAGCCGCTTGTCAGGATTGGAATATTATCAGCAAATACAGGCGTCAATCTATGAACTGTATGGGAGCTTCACTACTGCCCCGTGATTCAACTGTTCCTATTATAAAGGCCTCTTCCCCGAGGTTCTGCAGTTGAATGATTATATCTTCACAGTCAACCTCGCCTACAACTATCACGAGACCTACCCCGTTATTAAATGTCCTCATCATCTCATGCGCAGGAATCCTTCCGGCTTTCTGTAAATATTGAAATATGGGATGGGGAGTCCAACTTGAACTACTTATAACAGCCTTACAGGAATTCGGAAGGATTCGCGGTATATTATCAATAAGGCCGCCTCCGGTAATATGGGAGATACCGGATATTTTAAAATCACGCCTCAAGTTAGTTATTGGTCTGGCATATATCCTGGTGGGTTCAAGGAGTTCTTCTCCCAGGGTACGTCCGAAATCTTCAACATGATCGTCAACTGACATTTTCAGTCCTTCAAAGAATATCTTACGAACCAGGGAATATCCATTGCTGTGGAGACCACTTGAACTGATGCCGATAAGTTTATGGCCAAAAGCAATTTCAGAGCCATCAATGAGTTGCTCATTGTCCGCCAGCCCGACAACAAAACCGGCCAGATCATATTCACCATCAGGATAAAAACCCGGCATTTCAGCGGTTTCTCCGCCTATCAGGGAGCATTTTGCATCTTTGCAGCCTTTGGAAATACCTTTTATAATATCAACAGCCTTTTCTATTTCCAGCTTACCCATGGATATGTAGTCGAGCATAAAAAGAGGGATCGCCCCCTGAACAACAATATCATTGATGCACATTCCCACAAGGTCTATGCCTATTGTGTCATGTTTATCCATCATGAATGCTATTTTTAATTTTGTACCTACACCATCAGTTGATGAGACCAGCACTGGATTATTGGTCTTTGATTTGGATTGCAGGGAAAAAAGGCCGGAAAAACCTCCTATATCAGTAATAACACCTGTCCTGAAAGTTTCGCTTACAATAGGCTTAATCAGATCAACCAGTTTGTTTCCGGCGTCAATGTCCACACCCGCTGCCGCATATCCGCTTATCTTCTTTTTTTTTGCCATATATGAATCCTGTTTGAATTAGAATTGAAGAGACAGTTGAACTGAGCTAAGATGTTGTGAAATATAACCCTCTTCAGACAGTGGTGTCAATTTTTTTAGCCATTATTATATCACTGCAATGGATTTTTTTTAGAAAAATTGTTTTGACTAACTATTTTGACTCCACTATATTGAATCATTCGAATATTCAGGTGAATTATGGAAAAAAGCTTCATCTCAAAACTGTTTTTAATAATTCTGCTGAGTTTTGTGGTCCTGCTTTTCTGGCTCTTCATGACTTACCTGTCCTCTATTGTCTTGGCCTTCCTTATAGCGAGCACCTTTTATCCCCTCTTTACCAGATCAAAGGTTTTTTTTAAGGGGAAAGAACAGCTTGCCTCCCTTTTCATGAGTATCATTATCCTGCTAATACTCCTGATACCTGTTGGCTGGTTTGCAGGCACCCTTTCAAATGAGGCATTTGATTTTTACAGCCGAACAAAGGACTCTGTATCGCTCCAGAAGATACAGCGAGGATTGCAGGGTGATTCTCTATGGGCACATCGTTTCAGGAAGATTGGAGAGATTGCTCATATAGAGGCCAGTCCGGAAAATATAGAGCAGCTCACAAAATCCATTGGTAAGAATGTGGGACTATCCCTGTCAAAACAGCTTAGTGCTATTGCTTCTAATCTTCTGAATTTTCTGGTTAACTTTTTTCTTATGATATTAATTATATACTATGTCTTTAAAGATGGGGAACGCCTGAAAAAATATATCTCAGAGCTGCTTCCCTTCCCTGATAAACAGCAGGAGCTTGTTGCTGAAAAGTTTCGCGAAATGGGCAGGGCTGTAATTATAGGGAATGGCCTGTCAGGTATAATCCAGGGGTTTTTAGGAGGATTTGGATTCTATCTGTTTGGGCTAGGTTCTCCCTTTTTATGGGGAACTGTGATCGGTTTCATGGCATTTCTTCCGATCATCGGGGCATCAATTGTTTTTATACCTGCTACAGTTATCATGCTCCTCTTAAAGGGTGATGCAGGGATTACTTTAGGATTTTTCTTCTATAATGTGGCCTATAGCTCTGTAATTGAATACATTATCAAGCCCCGTCTTATTGGAAAAGGGATGCATCTCAATCCAATACTGGTATTTATCGGTATCCTGGGTGGATTAAAGCTGTTCGGCATCCTGGGGATCATATATGGTCCTCTGATAATAACAATATTTGTGACACTTGCGGAAATATACAGGTTGGAGTACAGTACGTCCCTGTAATAAGTATCCTTGATAAAACAAGGCATCCCGATATTTATGAGTTTTATTACCTAAATCCTGCATAAACAATATTGAAGGGTATCGTAATCTACTGTGATAAAGAATTCCAGGATTCCAGGGGTGAAGGTATCAAACACCTGCAAAATTAAGTTATTAATAAAGCAGAGATAAATTCGTGACTTTTTATTGATATTTAATCAAACAAAGGGGATTAGTATCATGGCCGAAAAGGTTGGAACAACTATCATTCAGCACCTTCTGTCTCAACAACGCGAAAAACCCGAGGCCACAGGGGCTTTTACCCAGATAATTAATGAATTGACCATTGCCGCAAAGGTAATCTCCAGGGAAGTTAATCAGGCTGGTCTGGTGGATGTTTTAGGCGCGACTGGAGATGTGAATGTACAGGGAGAGCAGGTACAGAAACTGGATGTTTTTTCCAACCAGGTAGTTATTGACAGGATGCAGCATATTGGGCAGCTTTGCTGTATGGGATCTGAAGAGGTAGCTGACCTGATCGATATCCCAGACAAATACCCAAAAGGTAATTATATCCTGGTATTTGATCCCCTAGACGGATCTTCAAATATAGATGTGAATGTAAGTATTGGCACTATTTTTGGAATCTATAAAAAGGTCAGTAATGAGACGGACATCAATTTTTTGCTGAGTGATGTACTCCAACCCGGGATCAAACAGGTAGCGGCCGGCTATATTGTATATGGCTCAAGCACTATTATGGTATATACAACAGGAAATGGGGTCCATGGATTCACCTTGATCCCAAGTATTGGAGAGTTTCTCCTTTCACATGAAAATATCCGTATCCCGGAAAAGGGAAAGACATACAGTGTTAACGAGAGTAACTATGCATACTGGGATGAGAAGACAAGGGCCTTGATTGATTATTTCAAGACAAAAGACAGGGATACAAAACGCCCTTACACCTCGAGATATGTGGGCAGCCTTGTGGCTGATTTCCACCGAAACCTCTTAAAGGGCGGGATTTTCATGTATCCTGCAGACCTCAAAGATCCTAAAAAGCCTAATGGCAAGCTGAGATTAATGGTCGAGGCCAACCCCCTTGCAATGATAGTCAAACATGCTGGAGGATATGCAAGCAATGGTTACGGCCCTATCCTTGAAATTAAGCCTGATGAGCTTCACCAAAGAGTTCCCTTATACATTGGCAGCAAACAGGATGTACTTCTGGCAGAGAAATTCATTGGTGGCAAGAGGACTTAACACCTGCACAATAATCCTTGACGAAGTCATAGAGAAAAGGGGCATGGTAGGAGTTATCATGCCCCTTTAATATCTTAGTATATGAGACTGTCCTTGATCAGGTTGTAACAATAAGTCTTATTTCCTGTGCCCCAACATCTCAATAAATGTCTCAATTCGAATGGCTGTTCTGCCGTCCACCGTTCCAGGCCTGTCACCTTCCAGGGTAAGTATAGGCGTATCAAGGCTGTCTCTTAAGATAATGTCATAGAGCTGCCTGAAACAAAAGGTCTGTGTATAATGTATAAGGCCGTCCAGTTGCCTTGTGCGCACAGCCTCAGCAATATCATCTATTCGACCCTGTATATCATAGGGATAGGTGTAGGAGAGATACTGCTCTACAATGTCGTCGCCTAGAAAGGGTATACTGAACTGCCGCTGTATTTCATTAAAGACCACACGACCATCAAGTGATTCAATATACTCGTATAGATCACTGAAAATAGGGGGCACACCAAGATATCCGAGCCTTACCCGATCCTGTCGCGGAATTCTGTTCCGTGCCTCGGCAAGAAAATCATCCAGCTCCTTATCAAACATATCAGGATCAGATTTGAAGTCGGAACTGCTTACCAGGAATGTATGATTTTCAAAACCGGTTATGAGATTTTCCTCATAAGTAAGCCTGTCCAGCTCCAAAAGCTTTTTTCTGATCCTGTTAAGCCTGAGCGTTTCAGTCTTGATTTTATCCCAGGAGGTTGACAAGGCACTTCTCAGCCTGTCCAGTTCGGCTGCCAAGTCACTTTTACTCTTGTTGCGCGGGTATTCAAACGGAATCACATTGACCCCCCGCCTTTCCAGAAGTTCGGCCAGTGCTATAGTATTACTGCAGTCTCCACCTGTCACGGCGATCACCCTTTTCAAATCCCGATTGACCACCACAGAGTAAATACCTTTTATCCACGCACAGATATTGTGGGAAAACCCGGCAGATTCTGCCTGGCCCACCATCCTTTCCGCGTCATCAGCGCATATAAAAAGGTTATTTAGATCGATCGGTTTTAAACCTGAGGCGTATACTATCTCTATGGGGACAGTAGAGGTTAATCCTACCATAGTTAAAGTATCATGATCAGACACTCCCTGCCTCCACATGAAAAAAATTCATGTCAGGCAGTTTGAGACAGGTTAGCTTGTTCCCAAATACCGCACCTGTGTCAAGCCCTATCTTATTTGGCATTATCAATGGGGCGGAAAAGGATGTATGGCCGAATATGACCCGTTTGCCAAAATCATATTCAGAGCTGATAAAAGGGTCCCGGATCCATAGGAGGTCATCCTGCTCCTGTTTTTTGATCTTTATGCCCGGCCGGAAGCCAGCATGGACAAAATAGTAATTATCCAGTTCAATATAAGTCTCAAGTGATTTAAAAAAATCAAAGTGCTCCTCTGGAATGCGATTACCGTTATTTAGCTCATAGCTAATAATAGTTTTTCCCCCCCCATTCATAAGAAACGGAGCAGAGTCCTTATAGAGAAAGTAATTGAGGAGACATATCTCATGATTTCCAAGAAGACACCTGATATTGGAATACTTCTTTTTAAGTCCGACAATATATTCCACAACCTCCTTTGAGTCCGGTCCCCTGTCGATATAATCGCCCAAAAAGATAAGTTTATCTTTCTCCGGTTGCCAGCTGATCTCTTCCATCAACTTTTCAAACATCTTAAAGCAGCCATGGATATCACCAATGACATAAATAGTTTCATCGTTTTTCATAAGTAAAATATAGTCAGATCCTGTGTCTGGGATCAAGCCTTAAAAGCCCTGCCCGGTGGACAGAATCCAATGCCTCCATGTATTCTTCTTTTGTCAGATAGCGGTTGATGAATTCGTCATTATATACACTCCCGCATGGTCTGTACTGATCCATAACATTTATATAACTGTTTTGGGAAATATTTTCAGCAATAAACCGCATAATATCTTCTGTCCCTGACACACCTTCAGGCATCACAAGGTGTCTGATCAATAATCCCTTTTCAGCTATTCCCCGGTCATCAGTCACCAAGTCTCCAACCTGTCTGTGCATCTCAATAACCGCAGAACATGCAACCTCTCTATAATCTGAAACTTGACAGTATTGTTCAGACCAATTGTTATCCCAAAACTTGAAATCAGGCATATAAATGTCAAATATTTCTTCAAGAAGAACCAGGGACTCTCTACTGTCATAGCCACTGCTGTTATACACAAGGGGAATGCTCAGCCCATTTTCAACTGCTATCTCAAGCGCCTCAAGTATTTGAGGAATAAAATGAGTAGGAGTAACAAAATTTATATTATGGCATCCATTATCCGACAGCTGAATCATCATTGCGGCTATTTGCTTTGGTCCCGCCTTGAATCCTTTGTTAAGGTGGCTGATTTCAAAATTCTGACAAAAGCTGCACAACAGATTACATGAGCTGAAAAATATGGCACCTGATCCATTCGTGCCCACAAGAGGCGGTTCTTCCCCAAAATGGGCATTGTAACTGGCTACCCTAGCCCACCTTCCCATCCTGCAGAATCCATTTTCACCTTCCAGTCGGTTGATTCCGCACTTGCGGGGACACAGGCGGCATTCCTCAAGCATGGAAACAGCATCTCTGACCCGTTGTGCAAGAATACCTTTTTTGTGGAGTTGGATATACGAAGGGGCCATATTGTTAATATTGCTGGCCCTGACAGCCATTAAGAGATATCAGAGACAGAACCTCAAATGATCAATGAATCTGCTCTTAATTTCTTGAATTGCCAAAGATCCTTAACAGCATTAAAAACAGATTGATGAAATCAAGATACAGTGAAAGCGCTCCCTGGATGGCTCCCTTTCTAATAATACCGGCATCTAGGTCATCCGGTTGTGCAAGGGCCATCCGTTTTAGCTTCTGAGTGTCATATGCTGTCAGCCCAATAAAAACAATTATTCCAATATAACTAATAACCAGGCTGGTTACAGAGCTGCGAATGAACATGTTGACTACAGATGCAATTATAATACCAAATAATCCCATCATCAAGAAGCTGCCAATAGACGTAAGGTCCTTCTTTGTGGTCCATCCATAAATACTGCATACCAGAAAAGTGGCAGAGCATATAAAAAATGTGGCCACAATGGATGTCTGTGTATAGATAAGAAAGATAAAAGATAATGTAACCCCATTCAAGGCAGAATAAAGCACAAAGAGATTGGTTGCGGTCATGGCGCTTATTCTGTTAATCATGCCGCTGATGTAAATCACAAGCCCCAATTCCGCTAAAATAAGACCCAAAATAAGAAAAGGGGTCCCATAAATAATACCCATGAGGGGTTCATTGTGAGAAACATAATACGCAACCAGGCCGGTAATGCTCAATCCAATGAACATCCAGTTGTATACACTCCTCACAAATGAGCTGACCCTGGCTTCTGCGTGTTCGCCTGATACTGACAATGGTGCCATGATATCTTCCTCCTTTAATACCTTATCTTTCTCGATTATTATTACGTGAATCTTGCATAAACAATTTTGAGGGATACCTAAAAAACAATATGTTTAAGCGGTTACACAGCAATTTATTTGAATATAGCAGGTACCTTATTGGCTATTGTAAAATAAAATCAAACTTTTCAAAATTACCCTTCGGAGCAACGATTTCACCGAATCTACTGTGATATAGGGGTCTAGGATTCAAAGATTCCCGTGTTCAAACACCTGCAAAATTTAGGTATTAATTCATGAGATTGAGATACTGCGATAATCTGCCCTGACAGGATGATAATGAGCCCCTGGAAAAAACATCCCCGTCTTATTGCAGCCCTACTTCAAACCCCTCCAAGTACCTGACCCTTTCCACAACAGGTGGATGAGAATAGTTGAATTTCACATATGCCGGATGTGGGTTCAGATTTGACAGATTATCAGTTGTCATCTTTTTTAGGGCACGAATTAAAGGTTCCGCAGTTTTTATAGAATTATACATATAATGATCTGCTTCCCTTTCAAACCTTCTTGAAATGGCCATTCCAAGCGGTGACAAAAAAAAACCCACAGATTCCCATAAAACCCCAATTAGAAAAAGACCTGCATATTCAGGCATATTACTAAAACCGAAACTCCTATACAGGAGATCCCATGAAATCATTCGTGATGCAATAAAAAAGATCGCAAAGGAAACCAGACCGGTAAGCACAAGCCGTTTTCTGATATGTCCCTTTTTCATATGCCCTATCTCATGTGCAAGAACCGCAAGAATTTCATCATGGTCATGGGATTTTAGGAGTGTATCAGACAAGACGATCCTTTTGGTCTTTCCAAGACCCGTGAAATACGCATTGGTATGACGACTCCTCCGTTCCGCATCCATCTGAAAAATCCCTGTAATATTCAACCCTTCCTTATTTGCAAGCTCTCCTATTCTGTCCGCAAGTTCACCGTCAGGAAGTGGTGTGAATTTATTGAATAAGGGGGCAATCAGTGTGGGGTATATAACAAGGATGAGGTGCTGGAATCCAAAAAAGATCAGCCACGCCCAGATCCACCATCTGTCACCCGCATGCCTTACCATAAGAAGCAGCAGAGATAACAGGATACCACCAAGGATTATTAGAAGGATCAAACCCTTAATTATGTCAGTGATCCAGATCCTGATTGTTCTGGTATTAAAGCCGTACCTCTCTTCTATCCTGAAAATCTGAAGATAACTGAACGGAATGTCTGCAACTGCACCGATAAGACTGGGAATCGCAAAGAACAGTAAACCGGCAACTAAATAAGGAAATACTCTAAAGGTATCAGACAGCCAGGGGAGGATCCCCATTAAAATGATAGACAGAAAGATAACCTTGCCAACAGCTGACTGAAACAATGCCAGCCTTATATTATCTATGCTGTAATTGGTTATCTGTACAAGTTTGTTTTCATCAATAATCCCGTCAAAACCGTCAGGCACATCCTTGTTAAATTTTTTCAAATGTCTACTGTTTAATAGTTCAAGGCCGGCGTCAATACCTGAACTAAAAAGATAAATTACCAGATATACTGCTAAAAATGTATTTATTGCTATCATCCCATATCCTCTTAGAACTCTCTTTTTATCTTCACAACCTTCAATGGCCTTCCTGGAATTTACAATATCGAAGTGTTATATCCTTCACTGTCGATTAAGGCAATAATATTGTACTTAAGACAGGGTTTTGCTGATTCCAGCTCGAAATAAAATAACAGCAGATACTGATATAGAAATCATAGGGCTCTAAATTTTTATATAATCTACTTTAAATCATGCAGCTTTTAACGGCACAGGTTTAATGGCCTTAAATGGAGTGATCCCAAAAAACGTAGAAACCTTCAACATCATTTGATCCCTCTTTGCGCTGCGGGCGATATTTTAATAGCTGAAACGAAGCATCCTTCCAAACTTTGAACCTGGATTAAATCTCCTGTTGATGTATTTTCGATCCCTGGTTTATTTATCCCATGAACCATCTTATTTTTCAACAGGATGGAACACCAATGCACCAAATATTCCATTTTTTCATAATTTCATTCATAAGAGGAGTTGAACTAAGCTCTCTCCAGGGGTTTCTGTTGTCATCAGGAGAAGCCCTTGACATAAAAATATGTTACCATGATAATAACTTGAATCATGAATTAGACCGCCAAAACAGCTGATGCCCTGATCCTAAATACTGAAACTTCCGTATATGCGCCGCTTGAGAGGAACAAGATATAAATGAAAAATAAAAAACTATATATAGTGATGGTTGGCTTGCCTGCAAGAGGGAAATCAACCATAGCAGCCAAACTTAAGGAGTGCCTGGTCAAGGATTCAATAAAAGCCCGTATCTTTAACAATGGCGAACTCAGAAGAAAGACTATCCCTACCAATACATCATTTGCTGAATTTTTTGATCCTCGTAATAAGGAAGGCATGTCCATTAGGGAAAATATCGCCCTTATCAATATTAAAAAGGCACAGAGGTTTATAAACAACGGTGGATATGTCGCCATCCTTGATGCCACAAATGCCAGTCTAAAACGGAGGAAACTGATATCCCGGAAACTGAATGACCACCCTATCCTTTTTATTGAATGCATCAATGACAATGACGAGATACTACGCAGCAGCATAATGACAAAGGTAAGCACCCAGGAATTTATCCACCTTTCCAAAGAGGAGGCATATAATGCCTTCAATGACAGAATTTCTTATTATCAGCAGATATACACGTCACCTGAAAAGGAAAAAAACTATATAAAACTCGATTCCCTGAACAACTGCATTATTAAAGAGAACATAGAAAACTCTGTTCCTTATTATGGTCAGATAAGGGATTTTCTGGTTACTGACACCCTGAAGAACCTCTATATAATTCGTCACGGGGAGACCTTTTTCAATCTTGAAAACAGGATTGGAGGAGACTCTGACCTGACTGAAAAAGGTCTTTTACAGGCCAGATCCCTGGCAAATTATTTCAAACGGATCAGGATACCTTTGATCTTTACTAGTACAAAGAAACGGGCCGTTCAGACAGCAAAGCCTATCATGGAAAGACAGGAAAAAGGCACTATTATATCACTTCCTGAATTTGATGAAATCGACAGCGGTGTATGTGAGTGTATGACTTACAAAGAGATCAAGGAAAGGATGCCCAATGTTTACAAACAGAGAAAGATGGATAAGTACAACTATATCTACCCGGACGGAGAAGGATATATTACAATGAAAAAGAGGATTGATCAGGGGTTAAAAAAGGTCCTGTTTCTCAGTCAAAACGCAACCAATATCATGATTATTGGACATCAAGGGGTGAACAGGATGATCCTGTCTCACTTCCTGTTTCGCAGAGAAGAGGATGTGCCCTATATCTATATACCGCAGGATAAATACTATTATATTTCATCATCGCAGAACAGAAAAGTGTTTCAACTAAAGAAATATCAGTAAAGTGTCGATAAATGAGAGAACCTGTAAATTTAAAGGCTTAACAATAGTGGAAAAAATCAGTAAAACAGAAAACAGGACGACTTCAGCGATCGTGGATCTTCTCATTGACATTCCCATGTTTGACACCCTTAATTCCACAGCTTTAAAGATAGTATCTAAGTATATGAATCTTATGGATTTCACACGAGGTGAGACCGTTTTTGATGAGGGAGACAAAGGCAATTACATATGTTTTGTGGCAAGCGGATCATTTAATGTGCTGAAAAAGAATGAACTGGGAAAGCAAGTAATTATAGCCTCACTCACCCGGGGACGATCTATAGGTGAAATGGCCATCATAGATGACTACCCCAGATCAGCCACGATCAAAGCCTGGGCAAATTCTACACTTGTTACCCTGACCAGAGAAGGATTTGAGCAGATTCTGGACCAGCACTCGGCAATTGGCATCAAACTCCTTAAAGAGATATCACGCCTATTGAGTATGAACCTGCGCAGGACTTCCAGCCAGCTTGCAGACTACCTTCTTCCAAAGAACTATATTGATGAATAGCTGCTGATGATCCTTTTCAGCTCCCTGACCCTTTCCGAGATATCAGGGGCACGCGTAATACACGTTACCATGGCAATATGCCTTGCGCCTGCCTCCAGAACCTCATGAATATTCTCAATGTTGATTCCGCCCATTGTGGTAAACGGAATCTTAAGCAGAGGAGCTATATTACGTATAGCGTCCGGCCCTAAAAATATACTCAATTTATCTTTGGTTTTTGTAGGATAAACAGGTCCTATATTTATATAATCCGCACCCGCATCTTCTGCCCTGATAGCCTCTTTCTTGTTGTGACTGGAGGCCCCTATAATAAGATCAGGGGCAATTTTTCTTGCCGCGATTACTGGCAGATCTTCCTGGCCCAGATGCACGCCATCGGCTCCAGCTGCAAGAGCAATATCAAGATGGTCATTAATGATTAAAAGGGCATTCTTTTTCCCTGTCCTTTTCTTAAACTCAAGGGCCAGTTCATAAAGTTTTTTCTTTTCAATATGCTTTTCCCTTAGCTGTACTATACCAGCTCCCCCTGCAAGGACAGCCTCCAGTACCTCCAGATTGGTTCTTCCTTCTGAAAGTGCCTCACAGGTCACAGGATATATATCTGTTTTCTTTAAAAGTTTTATACGTTCTTCACGTGTCATATAATGGATCAACTATTCTTAAATGTCATAGCCTGTGCCGGACGCCGGATTTTAGCTGACCAAGCAGTAAAAGATCCTATCGTTCATCCAGAATCTAGTAAAAACCTCTTTCAGTTATTTAAAAATGCCCTGTCCCAATCCTTCCATACAGGCTCATACCCTTTTGAGACGATCATTCGGGCAACTTCTTCCGGAGCACTGCAGTCATTGACTTCAAATTGCCCCTCCGCGTCATATCCAGATGCATATCCACCTGGAGCTGTGTTGCTTCCCGCGCTCATCTGGGTTATGCCTAAAGGGATTAGATTGTATCTCAGCTCTTTTGATTCACGGGTTGAAAGCACAATACCTGCATCCGGTTGCCAGATACGAAGGGCGCATAAAAGTTGTACTAAATATTTGTCCTCCACCTTGAGCTCAGGTTGATAACGCCCGGCCGCAGGACGAAGTCTCGGGAATGAAACAAAGACATGGCTCTTCCAGTACTTTTTCAAGAGATAAGACGCGTGGAGACCAAGAAAAAATCCGTCTGTCCTCCAATCAGAAAGCCCCAGCAACACGCCTATATTAAGGCGTCTGAATCCTGCTTCCCCACCACGATCAGGAGTCTCAAGCCTGAAATTATAGTCCTTCTTGATACCCCCGAGGTGGACTTCTTTAAACCGCTTATGGTCATATGTTTCCTGATACATAGTCATACCATCAATGCCACTCTTTATCAGGGTGCGGTATTTATCAGCCTTCATCGAATATATCTCAATGGAAATTGAAGAGAACATGGCCTTCAGCTGCTCAGAAATCTGACAGAGGTAATCAGAACTCACATGACCTGGTGATTCACCGCTCACAAGGAGGACATGCCGGAATCCCTGCTCATACAATACTTTCCCCTCTATTATTACTTCATCCACAGTAAGTGTTTTACGCACAATACGATTTTTTCTGGAAAAACCGCAGTACAGGCACGTGCTGGAGCATTCGTTTGATACATAGATTGGCGCATACAGGTTGATCACCCGGCCAAACCGTTTTACAGTAATCTGATGGGCCAGTTGGGCCATCTCCTCCATGAATGATTCAGCGGCAGGGGAGAGCAGTGCCATCACATCATCAATGCGCAGGTACTGACTGTTCAGTGCTTTTTCAACATCCCGGGGGTTCATGCTCTGAATCCTTGATTGAACTTTTTCCCAATGATAATTTTCTATCTCTTTTTTAAATGTCATCTGAATCATCTCTGAGAAATCCTGTTAAAGGAGAGCTCGGATCAGCCTTCCATTGGCGTTTCCCCATTCCGGCGTGGTATGCCATAAATCCTGCCTCAACACCAAGCCTGAAGGCCCGGGCCATTTCAATTGGATCTCCTGCCACAGCTATCGCAGTATTGACCAGAACAGCATCCGCGCCCAATTCCATGGCCTCTGCCGCATGAGAAGGTGCCCCTATTCCGGCATCCACGACCACAGGAACCTGTGATTGCTCAATAATAATTTGAATAGAATCCCGTGTCTTAAGACCTCGATTGGTTCCAATAGGTGCACCCAGAGGCATCACAGTAACACAGCCTGTTTCCTCAAGTCTCCTTGCGAGAATCGGATCAGCATTTATATAAGGCATAACCTTGAAACCTTCTTTGACAAGAATTTCAGCTGCCTTTAGCGTCTCAACAGGGTCAGGAAGCAGGTAATGGGGATCAGGTGTCACTTCAAGCTTGAGCCAGGGTACACGTATCAGGCTTCTTGCCAGACGTGCAAGACGCACTGCCTCTTCCGCGTCTCTGGCACCGCTAGTATTGGGAAGAAATAGATAACGCCCCTGATCAATAGAGGCAATCATATTATCCTGAGGATCATCCAATTCCACCCTGCGCAGGGCCACTGTAACGATCTCGGCCCCTGAGGCCTCAATCGCCTGCCTCATGACCTCATTTGAAGGAAATTTTCCTGTGCCGATCAGAAGTCGTGATTGAAATGTTCGATCCCCTATAATAAGTGGGGGAAGTTCAGACATCATATACTCCTTTAAAGTCTGCCCTAACCTAGCAAGATGGTAGGGCTTTGTTATTAGCTGGCATGTTCCTGCCATACTCCAGCTGCCGGTGTCAATAAAAAAGAGATTATATAAGGTATAACAGGCCTGTGTCTGAAATAATCCCGCTCTATTGCGAGCTATATTTATTAGCCCCTCATATAAATATGGGCTGAAAAAATGAGAAGCATTCCTTGATAACATGGTAATTTTTTCTTGAAAATGTTACCATGTAATGAATGTCTGTTCCATATTATTGCACAGGATATAGGTATAAATAAAGGAAGATCTTAATACTGCGGAAAAAAACCTTAGTATTCTGATAATGATATATACTGGCTTTGATAGTATAAATAGTTTACAGAAATACAAATTGGATATTCATTTTTGTAGATCTTTTGATTTTGAAAAGGTAGAATTTAACAGGAATGCGGGTCTAGTTAAAAAAACATTAGTTTTCATGAAGTCATGTGGGTTCTTTTTTCAAAGAACCAAACTCTATTTATTATTGAATAGTATTAGATTTTACTTGCATATCTACCCGATTCCAGAGGCCGCTTATTAATTTTCAGGAGATTCAAATAGTGTACTGGTTCAAATTGTTTTCTGCTGTGATTTTGGCAATATTTCTTTTTTCGGCGTGTACAATAGTCACATCAAAACCATCTCCTAATCCATTGAATCCCATAAGGCGTGTTGCAATACTGCCTATGTTGAATAACACAAACGAAATCAAAGGGGCTGAAGTCATAAGAGAAAAAATGTCAACGGCCTTTAATGACCATTATTACAATGTACAACCCTTAAATGAGACTGATCAGCTCTTAAGAGACAATATGGGTATAACCCTTGGTGGCCAACTGGACATGGTCACGTTTGAACAGCTAAGAGAGCTTCTTGATGTAGACGGTCTTCTCTATGGTACATTGATGGATTTTAAGGAGATTACAACCGGACTATATAATACAAGAAAGGTCAGGGCAAAATTCATATTACTTAATGTTCATACAGGCGAAATTTTCTGGGGAAAGGGTCTTGGTGTAAAGAGTGATGATACGAGCAAAGGAAGCGCGGGAGATATTACAAACCTTTTAATGGATATAGGGGATTATAAAGACGGAAAGGATGAGGATCTCCCATGGATCGATATACCCAGTTATACAGAAAACAGCAATCTGAGTGTTGAAGAAAATCTTGTCCTGGGTCTGGGCAAAAGACTTTTGGGGAAAATGACAAATACCACACTGAGCCGTGAGATAGATGTGATGATCAGACGTCTGGTGGAGACCCTACCATGGGGGCCGGGCAATATTATTAACTCTACACCCCCTGTCCTTAAAATGGACTCCCGGAATCATAAAATAACTGCACTCCAGTCAGTTGGATACATGGATAAAAGTGTCAGGGATTTTACTGCACGATCATCTCAAATACAAAAGATAAATAAGGTTAAATATTAAGGAATTCAGATGTCCTATTTGCAATGTCAGGGAAAAAGGTCAGAATGGAGATGAACTTTTCAGGCACCTAAGACGACAACGAAAAAATGCCTTGCCTTTAAAGATCTGGTGACAATTGTTAAGAAAAATGGTAATGTTATCAAGTGATTTACATGGAAAGCTATAGGCTTGAACCATAGGACAATAAAGAGTGAAACGGAAGGTAAGGTATATAACTTTATCTCAGAATTGAGAGATATCAAATTAGGCACTCCTTCTGATCAGCTCTTTGAAATCACGCAGGGTTTTATCAAGGCTGAAGACACAATGGAAATGGTAAACCAAGGTAATATAGAAGTCGACTAATATTTTATTGGAGGATAAAAAATGGCAATGAACAGAAAGGCCTATATTGG
>JAFDJA010000042.1 GCA_019307745.1 Deltaproteobacteria bacterium
ATCTGGATAGGCTTTGACCTTCTGGCTGGCGTTGCTTTGGCAGCTGGTGGATTTGTGACCTCTGCCGCGGTATATCTCTTTGGTATGAAGAAATATCATTCTGCAGTAAGGCCTGCGATCCTTACAGGTTTTTTGGGATATGGGCTGGTAGTTGTCGCCCTAAACTATGACGTGGGAAGGCCATGGAGGTTGCCATATCCTTTTATTATGGAGCAGGGAACCACTTCTATACTTTTTGAAGTCGCTGCCTGTGTGGCGCTATACTTGACAGTTCTCTTTCTTGAATTCTCTCCTGCGGCACTGGAATGGCTTGGAATCGGAAAACTTCGCAAGTTGATAATGAAGCTGACACTGATTTTGACAATCTTTGGAGTAGTCCTTTCTACTCTCCACCAGTCCTCTTTGGGAGCACTCTTTCTAATTGTCCCCTCCAAACTGCACCCGTTATGGTATTCTGCTTATCTCCCAATCTACTTCTTTATCACAGCCATAATTGCAGGTCTTTCAATGGTTATCTTTGAAAGTACACTTTCACATAAATACTATGCTCACAAAATGGACGAAGCCCACCTCAGGGAAAAAGATCAAGTGGCCCTTGGTTTTGGCAAAGCAGCCTCCTGGGTGCTTGCGGGATATTTTGTTATCAAAATTATGGGTATAGCGGTGGATGACAACTGGCACTATCTTGTTTCCTCATATGGCGCATGGTACTTGGTTGAACTTTTGGGATTCATTGCACTGCCATGCTTTTTGTATGCCATGGGTGTCAGGGAGAAAAACCTAACACTCATAAAATGGACCTCAGGCTGGACAGTCCTGGGAATCATAATCAATCGTATGAACATATGCTTGATCGCGTTTAATTATCACCTGCCATCCAGTGAAAGATATTTCCCTCACTGGATGGAGATTGGAATCTCTATTTTTCTTTTAACTACGGGAATCCTTGTCTTCAAATTTATAGTAACCCATATGCCGATCTTTTACTCGCACCCGGATTACCCGGATTCGCACTAATTAAATCGGTATCAGGGAGGAGAGGTATGGAAGATCTATATGTTACCCTTCAGGATTTTTTGACACACACAAAGTCAATTGCATATGTCCTGATTATTGCAACTCTTATATGTCTTACTGGATTCTGGAATTTTTTAACAGGAAGAGATGATGATTAGATTCTTCAAGGTTTTCGGATCACCTCAGAAGAAATCATAATTTCCGCATTCTTTTCATCAATCTGTTAAGGAGATTTAAATGTATCAGCTTATCACAGGGCCCTTATTGTGGCTTTCATTCGCCTTTTTCATTATTGGGTGCGTTGTAAGGATTGTTCTCTATATAAGAGGATTGGACTGGCAGGCAGACAGAGTCGCCTATTTACCTCATTTTTCCTATGGAATCAAGGGGGCTGTTCGATCTATCTTTTTCTGGCTGATCCCATTTGGAACCAGGGCATGGCGTCAGAACATCTTCTTTACTGCACTTTTTTTCATTTTCCATATCTGCCTGATTTTCACACCCGTTTTTCTGCTTGCGCATAATGTCATCCTGAAACAGAGATGGGGATTCGGCCTTTGGACAATCCCGGAAGGTGTTGCAGATATTATGACAGTCGCAGTAATCATCACTGGAATCTTTTTTATCCTGCGAAGAATTGCTCTCCCCGAGGTGAGAATACTTACAACCGCCTATGATTATATTGTTGTTGCCATTGCTGTAGCTCCATTTATCACCGGGTTTTTGGCGTATCATCTTGCCCCTGGATATAGTTTCTGGCTCATCGCGCATATAATCAGCGGTGAAGTAATGCTCGTTGCGATTCCATTTACAAAGCTGTCTCATTTTGTCCTGTTTTTCATGTCAAGAGGACAGCTGGGAATGGATTACGGGATAAAGAGAGGCGGGATGAAGGGTAAAGGTCTTGCCTGGTAAAATTCATTAACTACTAAACTATGCAGGAATCATAATTATGCCTGAAGGAAAACTTTGCAATAAGAATACTGTGGATACAAAGGAACAGCTCGATGCCCTATTGGCAGACAAGAGCGGGAATGAATACTATGAAGAAATGGGCAGGCTTGAAGTGAACAAGAATGTCCTATGGGCGACAATCCAGAAGACCTTTAAATCCCGCATGAAAACATGGCTTGAAATCTGCGCCCATTGCGGGATGTGCGCAGAGAGCTGTTTCTACTATCTGGCCAATAACAGAGATCCCAAACAGGTGCCCTCCTATAAGATCCAAACCACCCTTGGTGAACTGATCAAACGCAAGGGAGATGTGGATAATGAGTTTATGCAGATGTGTATGGATACAGCCTTTTCCAAGTGTTCATGCTGCACCCGCTGCGGCCTTTACTGCCCGTTTGGCATTGATATGGGAATCCTTTTTGGATACCTCAGGGGACTTCTCTTTTCCCAGGGGTTTACTCCATGGGAGCTGAAGATAGGCACAGGTATGCACAGGATCTACAGGGCACAGATGGACATTACTTCTGAGGATTGGGTTGAAACCTGTGAATGGATGACAGAAGAATATGAGGATGACTGGCCTAAGCTGGAGATACCTATTGATAAAGAAAATGCCGATATTATGTATACCGTTAATGCAAGAGAGCCTAAGCATTATCCCGATGATATTGCTGAGGCCGCAATACTCTTTCATATCGCCGGTGAAAACTGGACAGTACCAAGCAAGGGTTGGGAAGAGACATCCCTTACCATGTTTGCCGGAGACTGGGCAGCATGCAAGATGCAGGTTGAAGAAGTCTATGATGCAATGAAAAGGCTCAAACCCAAACGAATGGTGGTAACCGAATGTGGACATGCATACAGGGCAACAGTCATTGAAGGCCCTTACTGGGCAGGAATTAAGGATGGAAGGCCTCCTGTAGAGTCCATACACTATGTGGAATGGGTGGCAGAGGCATTAAGAACAGGCAAACTGAAAATAGATCCTGCAAAAAAGATCAAAGAGCCGGTCACATATCAAGATTCATGCAACTATGTCAGAAATGCAGGTCTTGCCGATATCGGCAGGGAGATTATGAGCTATATAGCAGAGGACTTTAGAGAGATGTCGCCATGTCGTGAACATAATTTCTGCTGTGGCGGGGGTGTGGGTCTTAATGGTATCGGCAAATACCGCCAGGAACGTAATGTCGGGCTCCAGGTAAAGCGCAGACAGATCCTGGATACAGGCGCCAAACTGGTGGTTGCCCCATGTCATAATTGTTGGGATGCGATACGGGATATGGAAGAGATAAATAAAGATGGAATCAGGTGGAGCTTTCTTAAACCTCTGTTACTCCAAATGGTAGAGGTTCCAGAGGAGCTCAAACCCAGGGAAGAGATCTGATTTATAACTATTAAACCCATATTTGACAGGTGCGCTATGTTTAAAAAAATTCTATTTGCAACCACGGGGGAGCCATCGTGCGATGATGCGGCCAGGGTAGCCTTTGATATATCAAAAAGATATAAGGCTGAACTGACTGTATTTCATGTACTTGGACTTCCATCAAGGGGATTCGGACAGAGGATAATTGACTCCAGAACCGGTGAAGAGGTAAGTTCTGATGACGATTATGTCCAGTGGGTGAAGGAGGAATTGAAAAATACATATGAACGTCAGCTAAAAGATTCCAGTGGCGTTCAGCTGGAAGCCCTATCAGGAGCAACACATACAGAAATATTGAGATTTGCAAGAAAACAGGATGTGGATCTCATCATTATGGGATCATGCTCTGAAATGGATGAAAATGGAAATTTCAATTGTAACAGGGGAACAGGTCGTACTCTCCAGCTGGTAGCAAAATCTGCTAGATGCCCGGTACTTGTGATTGGCAGACCTGTTGCCTCTTTCTGGGGTGGGTTTTCCAATATTGTATTTGGAACGGATTTTAGCCAATCTTGTGAATTTGCTTTTCAGTTTGCCTATAAAACCGCCAAAAAGCTCGGATGCAAACTTCACATCTTTCATGCCCTTGATATCAGCTCTATCCATTCAGGCAGGATGATGGCCCAGAATGAGATAGAAGACAAACTCATGGAGGCCAGGGACAGGATAAAGAAAAAATACATCCCTAAATTACAGGGATTTGATGACTACGAGATCGAAGTATGGGAAGGAATCCCTTATGTTGAAATTGTAAAATTCGCCAGGGAAAAACTGGCGGATCTTGTTGTTATGGCCCACCACACCAGGAGTCGCGATCCTGAGAGAGATTTACTGGGTAGCACCCTGGAGCAGGCAGCCCTTCGTGCCACGTGCCCTGTAATGAGTGTTAATCGCCCTGATAAAATAAAAAACTTGTAAATAGAAGGAGTATATCATGGCAAAAAAGATACTAATTATTGATGATGATCCTAATATTGTTACATATCTGACAGATTTTTTTGGTGATAATGGTTATGAAACCTGCTCTGCCACAGATGGTATTGAGGCATTGGATGTTGTCAAAAAAGAACGACCTGACTTGATAACCCTTGATCTGGAAATGCCGGAAGAATGGGGCCCTAGATTTTATCGTAAACTATCACAGGAAAAGGAATTTAAAAATATCCCTGTGATAGTAATAAGTGGTTTGTCCGGCAGCAAGTACGCCGTTCAGAAGGCCGTGGCAAGCATTACCAAGCCGTTTGACAGGGATGAGCTGTTAAACATTGTAAAAGAGAGCATTGGCTGAGAACCTGCCTGATCATTTGCTATATGCTGCTATGACAAAGGAGATATCTCTGTTTTCCTTGCGGCTTGCTTCTCTGCCATATAACTTTTAATATATGGCCAAAAAATGAATCCCACTAACACCATACTGCTCGCGGATAAGGATGAGGAACTACTTGAAGTACTTCAATTGTTTCTCGACAGGATGGGATATTATGTTGTTCGAGTCAATAGCGCGAAAGACCTGATCTCAAATCTTCAGACTAATCCTGCCCCGGTCATTCTGACCTCCTTCCATCTGCCGGATATGGCTGGAATAGAACTCATTAAAACTGCCAGAGATCTATCTCCCCAAACAGAGATCATTATTATGGTAGATGAGGATGACTTTGATTCCGGTGTAATCAGTCTAAAATTCAATGTCTCTGACTTTATAACAAAACCTATTAAGAGCGACATCCTCGAAGTTCTTCTGGAAAGGGCATTCAGGAGGAGGAAAGACCGTCTTCAAATCCAGGAATATAAAGAAAATCTTGATGCGGCAGAGAGGAACAAGGTCCAGTTCCAGCAGCTGTTTGACGAAGTCCCCTGTTACATTTCCATCCAGGACAGAAACTTCAGGCTTACCGGGTCTAATAAATTATTCAGACAAAATTTCGGTGACCATATAGGTTCTCATTGCTATGAGGTGTACAAGCACAGGACCGAACCGTGCAGAGTATGCCCTGTTGCAGATACCTTTGAGGACGGAGCTAATCATCAGACAGAAGAGGTCGTAACCACTCAGAAGGGTGAGCAGCATAACGTCCTCACGTGGACGTCTCCCCTGCGAAATGGAGATGGGGAGATTCTACAGGTCATGGAGATGTCCACCGACACAACCCAGTTAAGACATTTGCAAAGCAGGCTCACCTCACTCGGCCTTATGATTGGATCCATGTCACATAATATAAGAGGAATATTGACCGGACTTGATGGGGGACTTTATCGACTTGAAAAAGGGCTTGAAAAAGACAAAAAAGACCAGGTAGACGATGCACTGGATGTTGTAAAAGGGCTTGCGGGCCGTATAAAATGCATGGTGCTTGACATGCTTTACTACACAAAAGACAGGGCACTCAATATTGAAGATATAGGTTTACTGACTTTTTCAAGACAGGTAGCAGATATTATCAGGCCAAAGGCAAACAGGCATAACGTCAAATTAATCTGTGATTTTGATACATCTGCGGGAACTGTTGAGATGGATGTCGAATCTGTCAATTCATGCCTGATCAATATCCTGGACAATTCAATAGACGCATGTCTTGAGGATAAATCTAGAAAAGAGGAATATTCTGTCAACTTCTCTTTACATGGAGAAAAGGATCATATTGTTTTTAAAATTTCAGATAACGGTGTAGGTATCGACCAGGAGACAAGGGAGAAGATATTCACTCTTTTCTTTTCATCCAAAGGCAATAGGGGGACAGGCTTTGGCCTTTTCATATCAAACCAGATATGTGAACAGCATGGGGGGTCAATAATTGTCGACTCAACCCCTGGACAGGGATCAGCATTTCAAATCACACTACCAAGAATTATCCCTGATGATAAAAGGAATGCCCGGTGCCGTGATGTGGATGAGATTTAGGAGTTACTAAAGAAAAGCCTGGCGTGTCGGGCTTTAATAAGGCCATCACCAATCTTGACAAGCGGGATTTTGATCTTATTATTAATGAAAATTAGACAGGGTTCTCTTTTTAGATATCTCCTGAGGCTTGAACAGTCAGATTTTGTACCTGTTTGGTAACAAAAAAAATAAGTCAGATACTTTACGATCAGCATTAAATTTATTTAAGACAAGCATGACAACCATCTATTTGTCCTTTTATTATTCTCATACGGATTTTTTTAAATAAAGCTTTTCCAGCTGGCCGCAGATCTATATTTTCATACCTCATTATGGTACCCTTAAAGAAACAGGGCTCATGTCGTGAAAAATACAAAGTCGGGGAAAAAGATTCTAATGAGGCTGACCACAAAAAGTAGATATGGAACAAGACTTATCCTGGACATTGCCCTGAACTCTCAAGACAGTCCTGTTCGCCTTAGAGAGATTTCAAAAAGGCAAAATATTTCATTAAAATATCTTGAAAAACTGATCAGGATCCTAAAAAGTGCAGATATTGTAAAGAGCGTCCGTGGTCCTTACGGAGGATACTTATTGGCAAAACCGATGGAAGAGATTACCATAGGAGATATAGTGAGAGCCTTAGAGGGTTCTGAGACTATTACAGACTGTACGGACCGGGATAAAATATGCGGTGTGTGTTCACGCGCGGGGGAATGTCTGACTCGATGTATCTGGATGGAAGCAAGTGAAGCCATGTTCAGCAAGCTTGATTCTTTCAGAGTAGATAAATTGATTCAAAATTCTGACCATATTATCAAAAAGACATAGATTTTAAATAACTATGGCTCCAGTCAAACAGTCAGATTAAACAAGCTTTCTGCGTCAAGAAACCATTGGAAACATATCCGAAAAATCCTGACTGGAATAGCAATTGCCTGCCTTGTTTATTTTAACTATAAAATCATATAATCCAATGAATCAAAATATGGACTCATTAATACTTTTGAAATACAGGAACATCGCACGCACACCATAGAACCTGCGCAAAAGCCAGGTAATAATAGGAACCACATGGATGAAAAGACTAATATCATCTCCAGTTCACTGCTTTTTCAAGGACTTGCGGAAGATCAGCTAAAGGAGATAGCCGAGATTTCAATTGAAAAAAGATTCGATAAAGGGAGACTTATATTCAATGAAGAGGATGATGGTAATGGATTTTATCTGATAAGCGAAGGTCAGGTAAAGGTATTCAAGCTCTCTTCTGATGGCAAGGAACAGATACTTCATATCTTCGGCCCTGGAGATCCTTTCGGAGAAGTTCCTGTGTTTTCCGGTCAGAAATTTCCTGCTAATGCCGCGGCAATTGAAAAGGTCAGTCTCCTGTTTTTTCCAAGAAAGACATTCATTAAGTTGATATCATCACGCCCCAACCTTGCCCTGAATATGCTTGCTGTCCTGTCAAAAAGACTGCGCCAGTTTGCCACCCAGGTAGAAAACCTTTCTCTAAAAGAGGTGCCTAGCAGGCTGGCCCATTACCTGATTTACCTAATTGAGGATCAGGGAAACAGTGACATTGTAATGCTGGGCATATCAAAAGGACAACTGGCAAGTCTCTTAGGTACCATTCCTGAAACCCTTTCACGTATATTCGCAAGGATGAATAACCAGGGACTTATAGAGGTAAAGGACAGGAACATCAGAATTCTGAATCAAAATGGACTGAGAGAGCTTGCTGAGACAGGTAAAAGAGAATAAACTAGTCTTGACAACTGAATTAGACTCGTTCAGTAAAATCTAAAGGGTAAAAACCATATGACCTTCCTATATGAATTTATAAAAGAAACCATATTTTTTTTTAACGAGGTCTCAATTTATCTCCTGTTAGGCTTTTTTCTGGCAGGTATCCTTCACATCCTTTTTCCTGAATCCATTATCCGGCGTCACCTTGGCATGGATACATTTGGTTCTGTTATAAAGGCTACCTTGTTCGGCATACCAATCCCAATCTGCTCCTGTGGTGTTGTACCTGTTGCGACCTCACTTAGAAACAGCGGAGCCTCAAAAGGTGCCACTATATCTTTTCTGATTTCCACACCACAAGTAGGAGCTGACAGCTTTTTAATAACCTATTCACTTTTGGGATGGGTATTCGGAATCTTTCGCATTGCTGCAGCACTCATCACCTCGATTGCCGCTGGTATCATGGTGAATATTTTGGCAGGCAGGGATGGTAACAAGGCTGACACGCCCCTCCCCATGAGTCAACCAGAACCAATACTCAGACAGCGACTCAAATCCATATTGAAATATATCGAGTATGAATTAATGGGGTCTATTGCCAATTCCTTGATTATAGGCATCATTGCGGCAGGTTTGATTAGTGTGCTGATCCCTGATGGCTTTTTAGAAATGCAACTGGGGTCAAGCTTCCTATCCATGGTACTTATGCTTGCCATAGGCATTCCAATGTACGTGTGCGCATCAGCCTCCACTCCCATTGCCGCCTCTCTGATCATGAAAGGAATTTCTCCCGGAGCAGCCCTGGTATTTCTTTTAGCTGGTCCGGCCACAAACGCGGTTACTATCTCCACTGTTTTCAAAATTTTGGGAAAAGGATCGGCCATTATATACATTTCTGCCATTACATTGGTCAGTCTCTGTCTGGGTTGGCTCCTCAATATTATTACTGCCCGATATGGTTTTCAAAATATCATACTGTTACATCAACATGATATGCTGCCGGCATGGTTGAAAACCGGAGGTTCAATGACTTTGACCTTAATGCTCGGATATTATTATTTTGATATCAAGATACTTTCCAGAATCAAAAGGAAAAAAAATATGGAAGACAGATCAATGTCTCTTGCCGTGCGGGGAATGACTTGTATGCACTGTGCGGGGAATGTGAAAAAGGCTGCGGAATCAGTTCTCGGAGTAATAAATGTCTATGTTGACCTTGAAAGGAATACCGTAACTTTTAAGACAGCAAAGGAAGAGGCTGTTGACCAGGTCAAGGAAGCCATAAGACAGGCAGGATATGAAGTCTGATGAGTAACTGGTTTATAATACGGAGATAAGGGAGGCACCAACGGGGTTTTACTTTACTTTCCCTTCCTCTTCATGCGCCTCAAGGCCCTCATTTAATTCTATGAGTCTTTCATTCACAAGCCAGTTGACTTTATCTTTTGGATATTATTGGTTCGCATCTTCTCTGCTTTTCTTTCTGAAACTATCTCTATGTCCCCGGAAACCGATCATTTTCAACCATATTTTCTGACTGATCTATATGCATTGAATTGCCATCAATCAAAGGCATGGCATCCGGACGTTTTACATTCCCTGCCTGGGTATCAACGAAAACAAAGCCCTCTTCCCGTACCCTATTTCCAGATTCTTAAAACCGGAATGCTTAAGCACCTCTATCCTGACCAAAGATATCCTTTAACAAAGCGAGTTCCCTTGTGGTCCTGAATGTTAGAAAGGCAGGACACAGCTTCCACATCAATTGCTCTATTGATACGCTCTTGTCTGATCCTTTTTGGGATATGGGGATTTTTCTCGTCATAGTACGTTCAGCTCCAGGAAAAAAATATACAATTCAATTCCCGTATTATTCCGGAAGAATTATATGCAGTATATGCAGAAATGCCACTCCAGTCAGCAGAAAGATTGCATTCTTTATCCCATGTTCTTCATGTGTCTGGGGGATGAGATCAGATGCGCTGATATAGAGAAGGGAGCCTCCTGCCATTGCAAGCATGGCACCGATAATCTCGTCTGACAGACCGGGTACAAAGGTAAGTGAAATCACAGCGCCAATGGGAGTTGCCAGGGCTACCATAATGGAGAGTTTCAAGGCGGTTTTTTTCTTGATTGTATTAATAAGAAGGCTGAAGGTGGTAACACCTTCCGGCAACTCATGAAATATTACTCCCAGAGAGGTTAAAAGACCTATATTGGAATCGATTTCAAAGCCTATTCCGATGATTACACCATCCATAAGAGAGTGAAAAAACAGACCGGAAAACATCACAATCCCTTTAGTGTGCTGAGAGTGTTCCTTTTCTGAAAACAGTACTTCTGAACCCGAATGCAGCACCACCACATTCTCCAAGAGAAAAAAACAGATGAACCCCAAAAAAATAAAACTAAGGGCATGTTCTGATAGCTCTATCGCTTCAGGAAAGAGATGAAAAAATGCCACCCCCAGGATCAATCCTGCTGCAAAGGAATTAACAAAGCTTGCATGTCTAAGAACCAACTGCTTCTTCATAAGGACGAGAATGATTCCCAGTATTGTAGCCAATCCAGCAATGCTGCTGTAAAAAATGATACTGAATTGAACAGGCATAACCATTCTCCTTTATAGTGCCGGCCGATTATCATTATCTATAGGATGCAGTCATTAAAACCAAATCAGGCATGGCAATACAATTTTGAGTATAGTCCTCGGGACGGGAAATTTTGGGAGATCCGCACCCATGGACCCTGCTGTAAAAATTTAATATCCCTTAACTTTATATTTGTATCTGAAAAAATGTATTTCTTCAACAGATATCTACCAAAGATATTCCTGGCAATAAATTTCCTTTTTTTCTTCATTAATTTGTCTTTATCAAGTGTGCTTGTTAAGCGTACAAACGCTATAGCCTTAGTGGCAATATGATAATTATGATCTTTTATTGCATTATTAAATTTATCTTATATAATTAAGTAATGAATCTATAAGCCCGTTACTACTATATGCAAAAAAGGGAGACAACTATGAGAAATAAAAAAAAATCGACTAAAAACAGACTGACCTCTCTGCCTGTTCTGCCCCATCCCTCTTCTGCTGATCTCAGGGGAAAACAGTCTGTTCGTTCTACCTTCAGGCTGTCCCAAAGCGCAATAAATATGCTAAGTATTGTGTCTACTCATCTTGGTATAAAACAGAAATCACTTTTTGATCACCTGATGGAGGATATGGATTCGTTAAGCCAAATTGCACAGGAGATACTGCCTGAATATCCTGAGCCTAGCCTGAAAATCCAGAAGACCTACGTGTTGAGTAGAAAAACCGTCATATCTCTGGATAGCGTATGTAAAAATTACAAAACACCAAGGGATGCGTTAGTGGAATATTCTATACATCGACTTCTCCCGGTAATCGAAAAAGAAAAGGAAAAACATCGGAAACGTAAAGAAATATCCAAAGACCTTGTGGAATACCTGGAACTGGGGAAAACAATTTACAAAAAATCCCTTAAAACCCTTGGGGAGGAAGACCTGGTACATGAGAGGTTAGCATACGCCCTGAACACAATTAACAATGCGTATAGAGATATTGAGGCGTTTATAGAAAGAGGAGAGACAATTAAAGATTTATAATCTTATCATCCTGCTTACTTTACTTAAAAGTGAACCGCTTTTTCATACCTAAACTTTGAAAAGTTTAATCTTATTTTGCAATAGCCAATAAGGTAACTGCTATATCCAAATAAATTGCCATATTGCTGCTTAAATATTTTACTTTTTATGATACTCCTCAATATTGTTTATGAAAGATTCAGGTTATATAAAGGCTGCCCGGTATGAATAAAAATCCGCCCATCGCATGTCTCTTTTTTCTTGCGATTATTCTATTTGTATTTGCCAGATCAGGTCAGGCAAAATCTGAAGTATCAGTCTGTGACAGCGGATACTTCGAGGTAATGGGCACAATTGCCCATATCGTCTCAGTGGGTTTCGATAATACCACAGCAGAAAGGAGTGTTACAGCGGCAAAAGCTGCACTTAAAAGTGTTGAGCGTTCAATGAGCGGCCATGATCCTAATTCACTGTTATCCCGAATCAACCGCAACGCATTTAAAGAACCTGTCAGGATCGACAGCCACATGCTAGAGGTATTTATCGCCTCAAGACATTACAGCGAACTCACAAAAGGCGTATTTGACATCACTGTGGGACCAATAGTGGATCTCTGGAACAAGGCAGAAGAAAACAGCAGAAAGCCCACTGATAAGGAGATTGCGAAAGCAACCTCAAAGGTGGGGCATGAAAAACTCCTCATTGATAAAGAGAATCAGACAATACGATTTCAAATGGACGGTATGAGGATCGACCTGGGCGGGATCGCCAAGGGATACGGGATAGACAGGGCAGTAGAAGCCTTGACCGATCGGGGTGCAGTAGGGGGCCTTGTAGACGTAGGGGGTGATATCTTCTGTTTCGGTATGAACAGAAACGGTGAAAAGGGTTGGAAAATAGGGATTCAAGAGCCCGTGAACCCAGGCGGAGTCCTTGTCGTGCTAAATATCGACCAAGCTGCTGTGGCAACCAGCGGTGACTACAGAAGATTTGTTATTATCGATGGAGAAAGGTATAGCCATATCGTGAACCCTGACACAGGAATATCAGCCACAGGCACACCCAGTGTTACCATCATATCCCGGACAGCCATACAGGCTGATGCGCTTGCAACCGCCGTTAGTGTAATGGGATACAAGAAAGGTATAAGGCTTTTAGGTACAATTGAGGATACAGAGGCGGTTATCCTGGTCCCTTTGGAAGAGGGAGGGCTTGAGAAGATCTACACTGAAGGGATGGATAAGTATATTGATACTTCCTATAGTGAACAGTAAAGCGGGGGTATCCTGGCACTATTCAACCAGCTATTGATGGTAATTGCCAGAGGCTTCGTCCTCGTGTTTCAAATAATTTAAAAAATCTTCACCAGGCACCGGCTTACTGAAATAATACCCCTGTAATTCTTCACAGCAGTATCTTTGCATGAATTCGAGTTGCTCCCTGGTCTCTACACCTTCTGCCACAACCTTTAGATTCAAACTGTGGGCAAGGGAGATAATTGCCTTTGTTATTGCCACGTCATCCGGATTTTCAGGAATATCCAGAACAAAAGATCTGTCAATCTTAAGTTCTGAGACAGGAAACCTCTTAAGATAGTTCAGGGATGAATATCCTGTGCCAAAATCATCAATGGAAATACGGATGCCTGTCTCAGTGATCCTGTTCATAATATCAATAGCTGTATCCACATTACCTATGACCATATTTTCAGTAATTTCCAGATTTAGAAATTCAGCTGCCAGACCGGTTTCTTCTAACACGTTCTGAACTATAGTGATCAGGTTTCTGTCATTAAACTGTTTTGCAGACAGGTTGACTGCAATCGTCAGATCCTTGTAGCCCCTGTCATGCCATTCTTTTGTATGCCTGCATGCTGTCCTAAGCACCCATTCGCCCAGAGTAAAGATAACACCGGTCTCCTCGGCAAGTGGAATGAATTCATCAGGCGGCACCATTCCATTTTCCAATGTTTGCCAGCGGGCAAGGGCTTCCGCACCGATTGTCCTTTCTGTTTGCGTATCCACTTTTGGCTGAAAATGGACAGAGAATTCATTCCGGTCAAGGGCCCTAAAAAGACTGGCAGCAAGTGATACCCGACGCAAGGCACAAACATCCATATTAGATGTAAACATTGCATAGCTGTTTTTATCCTGCTTTTTCGCGTCACTTAAAGCCAGGACTGCATTTTTCATAAGGGGTTCCACGCTTTCTCCGTCAGTAGGATATATTGTAATACCTATACGCACCCCCACAAAAAATTCTTTATTGTCAATGATAAAACGCTTTTTGAAAAGCTCGATAAGTTTATTCGCGACCACCCTTGCTCCATGGGCATCAGTGTTGCGTGGAAGGACAATAGCGAATTCGACGCCGCCGATCCTTGCAACTGTGTCCTGGTCACGAAACAAACTTTTAATGGAAACTGTTATGTCCTTGAGAAAAATATCCCCTAAATGGTGTCCAAAACTTGTATTTATGTTTTTAAAATTAACAAGTTCCAGATACAGGACTGCTGTCATCTCTTTATGGCGACAAGCATCTGCGATTGCTCTTTCAAGACGGTCTTTAAAAAGCTGCCTATTTGGAAGATTGGTAAGAGGATCATGATTTGCTTGATGCTTGAGCTGTTTGTCATTATGCCTGATATCTGTGATATCCTGAAACAGTGCAAGAAAATGGACGGTCCTCCCCTTTGAGTCTTCAATCTTTTTTATAGAAAGCCTTTGGAGATATGCCCCTCCGTCTTTACGGCGATTCCATATTTCATTTTTCCATTCTCCGTCTTCAGTCAGGGTAGTCCACATATCTTCATAAAACTTTTTGTCATGATGCCCTGACTGCAATAATCGTGGATTCTTTCCAATTACCTCATCTGCACTATAGCCTGTGATCCAGCTGAAGGCCGGGTTGACCATCCTGATGATTCCCTCTGGATCGGTGATCACAATCCCTTCAATACACCTCTCAAATATATTAAAAAGGAGTTTAATCGGCTCATTGCATTGATAAATATTGTTCGGTATGTCCTGTATGGATCTTTTTCTTTTCATGGTCTTATTCAAATTGAGATCAGTAGACTGACGGAAAACATAGATCTAGAAACAAAAAAATAGTCAATCCTACTTATTGTTGCAATTGATATGCCATTTGCATGCATCTCTCACAGCAAAAAAATACCGTTTTTTTTGGTTCTAATATGAATTTTTCCTTCCCCCCTATCCGGTTCTGATAAAATCTGCCGAATAAAAGACAGACAACCTGCAACTCAGCTTATTCATGTTGTAGTTAAAAATTATCCTGATTATGAAAATCATCTCCTAACAAGGCTATATACCCATCTTAATGGTTTGGATAATAGGAGTATGGCACGGTAAAGGGGAAAAGGCATTGCCGATTTTATCATCCTTAAGCTATTATGTTATCGACTGATACTTCAGCAGTTACCCATTAAAAACAGCGACGAGCTAATTTTTCTTTTATGGACATACGGGGAATTCCAATTAAGATCGTCATTATTTTGACAACCTTCCCCGTGATAAAGCCAAAAAAAGATTTAAGTGGTCGACTCCGGCAATTTTTTTCTCGACGGTCAGCCGGCTTTCCCCTATACTCTCGCTCTAGTCTTATCTAAGATGAGACAGAGATTGTCGGCAATCCGGCATTCAATATATTTTGCGCAAAAGAAAGAGAAAAACAATGCCAAACATACGCAATTTCAGCATAATAGCACATATTGATCATGGGAAATCAACTCTTGCGGACCGGCTGATCCAGCACACAGGACAAATTGATGACCGTCAGTTCCGTGATCAGATACTGGACAATATGGACATTGAAAGGGAAAGGGGTATTACCATTAAAAGCCAGGCAGTTACCCTGCCCTACACTAATAGCAAAGGTGAAAAATTTGACCTGAATTTGATAGATACGCCTGGACATGTGGACTTCTCATATGAGGTCTCCAGGGCGCTGGCGTCATGCGAAGGTGTCCTGCTTGTTGTAGATGCCTCCCAGGGTGTAGAGGCCCAGACCGTAGCAAATCTCTATGCGGCCATGGAGCGTGACCTTGAGATCATCCCTGTCATTAACAAAATCGACCTGCCGTCTGCAGATGTTGAGCGTGTCAAGGAGCAGATAGAGATAGATCTCGGGCTTGACTCTGACTTGTCTGTCCTCTGCTCAGCCAAGGAGGGATTGGGCATTGAGGATGTCCTGGATGCGATTGTCAACCTGATCCCCCCGCCCGTAAACATACCTGATGAGCCGCTTGCTGCCCTCATATTTGATGCGAACTACGATTCCTTCCGCGGGACAATTGTAAGTTGCAGGATATTTGCTGGAAAAGTGAAAGCCGGAGACACAATCCGATTAATGTTCAACAATGCAATTCACAAGGTGGAAGAGGTCGGAATATTCCGTCTTGGCAGAGTACCTCAAAAAGAGATTATTTCAGGAGAGGTGGGCTATATTATTGCGGGTATAAAGAGAGTAAGCGATACAAAAATCGGTGACACTATCACCCTTGACTCTAAACCTGTCCCAAAATCCTTGCCAGGTTTTAAAGAGATCAAGCCGGTGGTGTTTTCCTCTATCTATCCCATAACATCCGAGGACTATGGGGCGCTTACCGATGCCCTTGAAAAATACATCCTGAATGACGCATCTCTTGAATATCAGAAGGATTCATCTGCAGCCCTTGGTCTGGGATTCAGATGCGGATTTCTGGGGCTATTGCATCTGGAGATCGTCCAGGAGCGTCTTGAAAGGGAATATGGCCAGTCCATAATAATGACGGTACCCACGGTGGAATATCACTTCCTGCTTACAGACGGAAAGAAAATCAAAATAGATAATCCCTTATATTACCCAGATCCTGCGTCTATAGCTGAGGCCAGAGAACCCTATATCAAGACACGCATACTTATCCCTGAGAGATATATGGGCGCAGTCATGGAACTCTGCCTGGAACGCAGGGGGGAAAAGGCTAATTTCAATTACCCGACCCAGGGACGTATTGAGATAATTTTTGACATGCCTCTTGCAGAAGTCCTTTATGACTTCTATGATCGGCTCAAGACCATTACACAGGGCTATGGATCCTTTGATTATGATTTTCTGGATCACAGAAAAAACGACCTGGTCAAGCTTGATATTCTTGTCAACAGTGAACGGGTTGACGCCCTTTCCCAGATTGTCCACAGGGACAAGGCCAGGGCCAGGGCCCTGCACGCCTGCGAAAAACTCAAGGATGAGATCCCGCGTCACATGTTTAAAATCCCTATTCAGGGCGCGGTAGGGGGAACCATAGTAGCACGTTCAACAATAAATCCCTTTCGAAAGGATGTAACCGCAAAATGTTATGGGGGTGACATATCCAGGAAACGCAAACTCCTTGAGAAGCAGAAAAAAGGTAAAAAGCGGATGAAGATGGTCGGGTCCGTTGCTATCCCCCAGAGTGCCTTTGTGGCGGTATTCAAGTCTGAAAGTTCTTAAGCCGGGAGTTTGGAGTTGGAAATCGAAAATGGGGGACAAAAGCCTCACCCAGGGCTTTATATACATGTGCCATTCTGCAACTCCAAATGCCCCTATTGCGGTTTTTATTCTACAGTATCAAAATCTGGAAGATCTGAATGGGTCGAGGCGCTCATAAAAGAGATGGAGATATATCATGGGGAATTTGATAGATTTGACACGATCTATCTTGGTGGTGGCACACCTTCCTGCCTTGACACTAATGACCTGAAAAAAATCCTTAAAGGTGTAAAAGTTAACCTTGACCTCTACGACGATCTTGAGATCACCATGGAGAGTAATCCCTCTGACCTATCTCTTGAAAAGATCAAAGTAATAAAAGAGCTTAATATCAACAGAATCAATCTGGGCATCCAGTCTTTTGATAATAATGATCTGAAGGTACTTGGCAGAAGGCATACCTCTTCCCAGGCAATAGAAGCCATTAAAGACCTCCGTGATTGTGATTTCAATAACCTGGGAATAGACCTGATCTATGGACTGCCCGGGCAGACCATAAAGAAATGGAAAAGGAATCTTGAAGAGGCTGTATCCTTTAAACCAGAACACATATCCTGTTATGAGCTTACCATTGAGAAAAAGACCCCCTTTTCAGTAAGACTTAAAAAAGGTTCTCTGGAACTCCCAGACGAAGATCTGCAGGCAGAACTTTTTTTAAAGACATCAGAGTTTCTACAGGAGCAAGGATACCTGCACTATGAGGTTTCAAACTTTTCGAAGGGAGAATCCAACATATCCAGGCACAACTCAAAATATTGGGACCGTACACCATACCTGGGGCTCGGGCCTTCTGCCCATTCATTTCAAAACTCAACCCGCTGGTGGAACGTCAGCTCCGTAAGGAGATATTGTGAGGCACTTGAAAACGGGAAACAGCCTGTAAAGGAGGTCGAAGGGCTCACAGAGGAGCAGATCCTGCTAGAAACCGTTTCGCTCGGTCTGAGGACCTGCCGGGGAATTGAAATGACGGTGATTTCCAAAAGGCCGAAGTGGGAAAAAATGGTTACCGATATGGTGAATTCAGGCCACATCCAGATCAAAGGAAGCAGGGTAATTCCGACTGTAAAGGGCTTACTGGTTGCCGATTATCTGCCATTGTCTTTTTTTTAATAGTACAGTCAAACAATTTCCAGACTGAAAATTATCCTTAGGGCCACCTGCCTAATGGTATCCCAGTTCCTTTAAAAGACGACCGGATCGGATACTGAAAAGTACCTTCAGAAAGGGACCGAGCTCTCTTTTTCCCACTCCGATCCTGGAGGCATAGATATTCTTCTTATCCTCTCCCTGAACTCGTCTGCCCTGGGTAAACTTCTTATATCTAGCCCCATGATCATGATGAATAGAATCATAGCTTAATACTTGATCTGACCATGGTTCATGGAGGAACTCCAGCAGTTTACCCATTGTACCCTCCGCGTCATTAACCAGATCTTCGTAACGAAGTTCATAGAATCTTTCACCTTTCACTGTATGTGCAAATTTCTGAGCTGCAAGGATGTATCTTCTCCATGCCTCAATCCCTCCAATAGCACGGACATACCCCCACCTATCCCGATAAGAATTCACCACATCCCTGCCATCACGAATGATATGAATTATCTGGCTCTCAGGGAAAATTTCATTGATAAAATCAAGATGTAATGCATACTTGGGCGTCTTTTCAGCCCAGCGTATCTTCCCCCGTTTCCTGGCATAATCCATTTGGAAGGAAGAAAAAAAATCGGCTATCTTCTCTTGCCAGTAAGTCTTTTCAAAACCATAACGTTTTAAACGCCTCCAATCTGAGCCCAGAATTGACTTGAACTTTACTAAAAAATGAGTCTCCGGTCCTGAACTTATGTTTGGATGAGAGTCCAGCATCAGACGCAGAAGAGTTGTTCCTGAACGAGGGGCACCTACTATAAAAATCGGCATATCTTCTCTTTTAAGCAAATCTGTCTCCATATTTAAAAAACTAGAACAACTAATACAATCCGGTTTAAATTAGCATTTAATGCTGCAGTGCTTGTTATTATAAGCTTTCAATAATTTCTACTAAAAAGTAACTACCTGAATCTTGCATAAATATTAGCAGTAACTCTCAACTCAAAAATAATGAAATCCGAATCAAGTCCTTGAATGTTAGTAAACCATGGATGCTTTTCAATTGAGATCTGTGCATCATAAGAAAACCTGAATTTTCACAACATTGTCATTGGTGCATCCAAATTATATATCCGGCTTATTACAATCGTTTGTAATCGAATCTTTCCATAATTTCAGCATCCAGATATTTGTTTATTATTTTGATTATATTTGTGTCCAGCTTTTCACGCCACTGCTCCTGAAGATAATATTTCCTGTAATAATTATAATCTTTTTTGCCCTTATTCTTTGTGGATAATAGACAGTTCATAAAAGAGCCCTGCTTTCTTAGGTCCAGATATGATCGATTCTTTTCATTCCACATAACTATCGGATTCTCAAATTCCTTTCTGCTTCGTTCTCTTGCCACGGTCTCCCATGGCGTTGTTAAAAAGTCTTCAAAAGAATCCATCTTTTTTTTCTGATGGTATGCTCGTCGAAATAAAGAGAGTAACCAAGAATAAGGATTTTTAGATATTGTCAAAAAAAGCAGGTCATTTGAATATATCTGCATCTTTTTCAAATACGCCGGATCAGGAGCAATAGCATGCTTCCATCCTAAATTTTGGGAAAAAGTCATCCGAAAAAACAGGTCTTTTGCTGCCTCAGTTTTACGGAGAAAAGAAGGTACAAACGAATGGCGTGCCTCTCCTCTTAGGATAAAGACATCGAAATTTAATCTGGCAAGTTTAACCAGGTATTTTGTACCTGCATTTCTCTCCCCATAGATCTTGATCCGTTTTTTTATCATATCTGTTTCCATGGAATAAAAGCGTCCCTAGGCCAGGTATTATTTTATATCATAATCGTATTTGAACAGCAGGTCTTTATAGTGATAGTTAAAATAATCAAGCACTTTCTTAGGCATCACGTCCAGATATTGACTTGGTTTTGAATTACGTATATGTTTCAATTTATCTTGATGTCTCTGGGCAGAATATTTTTCACATGCCTTTATGCCTCTGCGTGTAAGCTTCTCGTCAAACCCATAATGTCTGAAAAGTTTTTTAAATACATCTAACTCATTACCAATAATATCTTCATACCTGAACTCGATACAATCGTTTGAGTCACATGACCATGCCAATATATTCTTGAAGTGATTTGATCTGAACTGAATTTCAGCCATTAGGCCGTCTTCAAGAGAACATGAATTAAGGTAACTATGAAGGCTCATCTCATCAGAAATGGCATCAGGCACAACGCCATTTACAAAATGCGAAAATATTTTTCATCCGAATCCGATATCCTCATCCAGCTTTCACTGCCACGTTTATGATAAATATAGCCTGATACAACCAGGTCCCTTGGGTCTCTTACAAAATGAGATTTGGGTATATTAGGGAGATCACTAAGATCCATAAAATGATTATTGAGTGATGCAAATCGATACTTGTGAAACTCTGAAAGAAATTCCTCTTTAAAGGCCTTAAAATGCTTATAGCCAAACTTCCGCTCCATACCCAATTGCTTTCTGATCTTATTTAACAGTTTAGGATCAAACAAAGTACGCATTACACGCTGAAGATAGGCTGTAAGGCACTTATGATAACTGAAATGGAAACCCATAGGTTGTAATTGATTATTCAATTTTCCGATACTCTCTTATATCTTAGAATCTATATTTGTTTAAAAAAATCAATCAAACACCGCCAGATTAATATCAGCGATGCCTTCTCTTATATATAATTGCTCTTTTTGCGAAAATATCTTTTGAAATTTATCGCCTGCGGTTGAAAGGGTATTCCCCATCTTCCATTGCTCCTCTTTGAAAATAAGCTCCTGGGCAGCTTTTTGATATTCAAGCATTTCAACCTTGTAATCAAGTCCAATTGAGTCGCAGAGCTTTTTTAAAGTTAATTCAGGAGAGGCTTTTAGATCTTCAAATCTCACATAGAAATGGTTCTTTGCTCCAATGTATCCTTGAGATATCCTGGTATCCTTTTTCCATCGTTTAATGCACCTGTCTATGGATTTGGCCTCTTTCCATTCGTCACTATGCTGATTGGTAGCATCATATAAGGAGGCGACCACATCCTCTCCTTTGCGTATCATGTGGATAAATTGTGTATCTGGTGCGATCATACTTATCAGGCCAATGTGATAAAGGTGCATTGGGGTTTTTTCCATCCAGATTGCCCCCCCTTTGCTGGCAGCCATCTCATCCAGTGCACCTAACAACCCTCTTGCCCATTTATGTTTGGAAAAGGTAAAAAACGGCAGAATTGAAATCAACCTCTCCGCATCTATCCGGTTTAAAAAATCTCTAATCCGCCTCCTTTTTCTATGTCCATACCAGGCAAGATGAGACTTATACCCTTTCGCCTTTATGGTTTTTGAAAAAAAGTGTGTCTCAGGAAAGGAACATACTTCAGGATGAGCAGCAAACATACTCTGCAACAAAGTTGTTCCTGACCTTGGGCAACCAACAAGGAATATTCTTTTCTTGATTTTCAAACTGGGATTGATTTTGCCTGCCATATCCTATGTTTTATGTCCCTCAATGAATGCTCATAATGGACTCCCACCTGTCATACTCTGTATCCACTGGCAGCCTCCTATCCCTGAGCATTGTAACAATTTTTTCATCATTGAACCTGATAAAGGCATTGATCCTAAACTCATCCTCCAGTGTGGAACGGACATGGTCGGAGTTATATCGCTCAAGGAAGTCATCAATTTCTTGATTATCCGGTTCAATTTTTTTGGCATTCTCCATGTACTCCTCCACATAATCATGACCTGCATATATGATGGTCTCCCGGGGAAGTGCCATAATCTCCTTTATAGAGTGGTAAAATCCTCGGAGATCGCCTGCAAAGCATCTGCCAACTTTTCCATTAAACAGTGTGTCACCTGCAACAATGATATTATCAAAAAGAAACACAATGGAATCTGCAGAATGCCCAGGGGTATGCCGAATATCTATCACTGCACCATCCAGCTCAATAGCGCCCTTATTTCTAAGTGTCATGTTGTCCAGGAATTCCGCCCCGGAGAGTCTTGTTATACGCCCATTTCCCCATGTATGGTCTGAGTGGGAGTGTGTGTTTACCACATATTTCAGTTCGATACCGCGGGATCTTGTAAAAGAGACCATATCATCAGCTGCACACGGGTCGATTGCCATTGCCAGGCTGTTGCCGTAGACAACATACCCAAGATTATCAGCTGAATATCTGAACTGTCTTATCTTCAAAGTGCCCATACCAATTTATCACCTTAAGTACAACTCCTCTTGTTCCAGTTCCTTTATCTCATCCCTGAAACGGGCTGCCTCTTCAAATTTCAGTTTTTTGGCCGCATCTTCCATCCTCTTTTTCAGATCCCTGATCATGTCCTGAATAACATCCGGAGAAAGGTATTGTCTAGTATCTTCTGCCACTGCTGGTACAGTTACATAGTCTGCCTCATAGGGAGAACTGAGGATGTCATCAATGTTTTTTTGAATGGATTCGGGCGTAATATCATAAGCTTCATTATATGCCTGCTGTATTTTACGGCGTCGCCCGCTCTCATCAATAGCCCTTTCCATGGAACTGGTGACTCGATCTGCATAGAGCACTACCATGCCATTTACGTTTCTGGATGCCCTTCCCATGGTCTGAATAAGTGACCTTTCTGAACGCAAAAAGCCCTCCTTATCCGCATCCAATATAGCCACGAGAGATACTTCAGGCAGGTCGAGTCCCTCTCTCAGGAGATTGATCCCCACAAGGACATCAAATATCCCCAGTCTGAGGTCCCTGAGAATTTCCATCCTCTCAACCGTCTTAATATCTGAATGGAGATATCTGACATTAATACCAAGATCAGAATAATGCTCTGTAAGATCTTCAGACATCCTTTTGGTCAGAGTGGTAACAAGGACCCGCTCGTTCCTCTCCACCCTCTCCCTGATTCGGCTAAGAAGGTCGTCCACCTGGTTCGTGGCCGGGCAGACAACTATCTCAGGATCCGTAAGGCCTGTGGGTCTTATGACCTGTTCTGCTATTTTATCTGCTTTTTCCATTTCATATGGCCCGGGTGTGGCAGAGATATATGTGGTCTGGTTTACCTTTTCCTCGAACTCCTCAAACCGGAGGGGCCTGTTGTCAAGAGCCGAAGGGAGCCTGAAACCGAAGTTGACAAGGGTCTCTTTTCTGGAGCGATCCCCTTTGTACATCCCATTGAGTTGCGGAATCGTGATGTGGCTCTCGTCAATAATAACAAGGCTGTTCCGGGGGAAATAGTCAATCAGGGTAGGAGGGGCATCCCCGGGCGATCTTCCTGTAAGGTGCCTTGAATAATTTTCAATACCAGTGCAATAGCCCATCTCAATCATCATTTCCAGGTCAAACATTGTCCGCTCTTCGATCCTCTGGGCCTCAATCAGTTTGCCCTGAGAACGGAAGGCCTCTATACGTTCCTTGAGCTCCTCCCTAATCTGGCGGATGGCCCTCTCCCTGATTTCCTCTGTGGTCACATAGTGGGTCGCAGGATAAATTGTAATTCTGTTGAGGTGATTCAGGATTTTTCCTGTTAAAGGATCTATCTTCTGTATGGCCTCCACATCATCCCCGAAAAAGACAATACGGATCGCGAAATCCTCTTCATAGGCAGGATAGATATCCAGCACATCACCCCTCACTCGAAACCTTCCACGGTAAAAATCAAGCTCCCCTCTCTCATAATGGATCTCAACCAGCCTCTTTACTGCTTCCTCCCTGCACAGGGGCACACCCTTTTCCGCATAAAGGATCATATTATGATACACCTCGGGGGATCCAAGTCCATAGATACATGAAACACTGGCCACAATGATCACATCTTCACGCTCCAGAAGGGATCGGGTTGCGGAATGCCTCATCTTGTCAATATTCTCATTTATGCTTGAGTCTTTCTGGATATACGTGTCTGATTGAGGGATGTATGCTTCTGGCTGATAATAATCATAGTAGCTGACAAAATACTCAACAGCGTTATTGGGAAAAAAATTTTTAAACTCCCCATACAGCTGGCCTGCTAGGGTCTTATTTGGTGCTATAACAAGGGCCGTTTTCTGAGCGCGGGCTATTACTTGCGCCATGGTAAAGGTCTTCCCGGATCCTGTCACACCAAGAAGTACCTGATGATTAAAACCCCTGTCGATGCCCTCAACAAGGGTTCCAATAGCTTCGGGCTGATCACCGCAAGGTTCAAGATCTGTATTGATCTCAAACATCAATCCTCCAGGTGGTGCCCTGAATCCCATCCTCAAGGATTACACCCATCCCCTGAAGCTGATCACGTATCTCATCGGCCCTGGCCCAGTTCTTGTCTCGCCTTGCCTGGAGCCTTTCCTGGACCAGTTTATCTATTTCAGCTTCATCTACTTCAGAATCAGGGTCAGCTATCCCGTTGAAAAAATCAGCAGGTGTCTTATCCAGGATACCCAGTACACTTCCAGCCTTAAGCAGTTTTTCTCGTTCAAATTGAAGTCTTTCCGTGATACCCTCATCAGAACTGCTTTCATAGCCATCCATGAGGCGGTTCAACTCCTTGACCTTTTCAAAGATAAGCCCCACAGCACCTGCGGTATTAAAGTCATCATCCATAAAATACACAAACTTTTTGAGAAATTCTGATTCAATGTCTTCAGACAAAATCCCGGTATCAGGTCTGTCACCAGGGTGATACTCGCCGATTAATGCCTCAAGCCGTTGCAGGGTCCGGTATATGCGCACAAGGCCTGAATGCATATCCAGCACATCCTTCCTGGCGAAATCAAGAGGGCTTCTGTAATGCTTGGAAAGGAGAAATAGCCTGAGCAAATCTGCAGGATAATCCTTCAGTGCATCACGTATGGTGATAAAATTTCCAAGGGATTTGGACATCTTCTCCGATTCCACTGTGACAAAACCATTATGGACCCAATGCTGCGCAAATTCCTTTCCATTGGCAGCGATTGACTGTGCACGCTCATTCTCATGATGTGGAAACAAAAGATCTCTGCCGCCGCCATGGATATCAAATGTCTCGCCAAGATACTTATTACTCATGACAGAGCACTCAATATGCCATCCCGGCCTACCTGCCCCCCATGGGCTTGGCCACTCGGGCTCTCCAGGCTTTGCAGACTTCCAGAGGGCAAAATCCATGGGATGCCTTTTCTTTTCATCCACAGCGACCCTTGAACCGGCCTTCATATCTTCCAGCTTTCTTCCTGAAAGCGCACCATAGTCTGAGAGTTTTTCTACTGAATAATAGACATTACCATCTTCAGCATAAGCATACCCTTTAGCTATGAGCGTTTCTATCATCCGGATCATGTCTTCGATATGCTCGGTCGCCTTTGGCTCTATATCCGCATTCAGCACACCAAGCCTGCCCATGTCCTCGTAAAATGCTTCTATATTCTCCTGGGCCAGCACGAGAGGATTTATCCCAAGTTCATTGGCCCGCGCAATGATTTTATCATCCACATCAGTGAAGTTCCTTACATATGTGACATTAAGCCCCCTTGCCCGCATATATCTTACAAGCACATCAAAGATTATAGTAGAACGGGCATGCCCTATATGACAGAGATCATAGACTGTGACACCGCATACATAAATTCCAACCTTGCCATCTTCTATGAGTTTGAGTTCTTCCTTCTGCCTCGAGGCTGTATTATATAACCTTATTGTCATTTTCTTGCTCCGAAAATTTACATCTGAAAACTTCATACATGAATTAACTGTCACGCAGTGCTTGACAAAGAGATGCTTAACATGGGCTCCCGCCCTTCAAGAGTGGACCTGTATCCCCAAGAACGAAGAAAATCCGGTATTCAAACTGAATTCAGGACATCTTCATCCACAGCCATATTGCCTTTATGGTGGGGATCAAAATCATGGACTGGGAAGCACGCCCTGTAGAGGTGGACCTGCAGACAGCTTTGCTGTCAAACAAAGCCTTAAAGACAAGGTGTATGAAAGCCACTGTAGACGGCTTATACAAGATTCAGATCATACCTTAATCAGGCTCACAATGGCATAGGCTGCTATCCCTTCGCCGCGCCCGCTAAAGCCGAGCCCTTCAGTTGTCGTTGCCTTAATGCTTACCTGATCGATCTCAACACCAAGCCCTTTTGAAAGCACGTCTTTCATAACAGGAAGATGGGGGGCCATCTTTGGCCTTTGAGCAACAATCGTTGAATCCAGATTGTTGATCTGCCACCCTTCCTTACGGACCAGCCTCATAACCTCCTCCAGCATAAGCATGCTATCCCTGTCTTGAAAGGCAGGATCCGTATCGGGGAAAAGGGTCCCTATATCACCTTTGGCCATGGCCCCAAGTATCCCGTCCATTATCGCATGGACAAGCACATCTGCATCAGAATGGCCCTTGAGTCCCAGCTCATAAGGGATTCTTCTTCCCCCTATAATAAGGTCACGCCCCTTAACCAGCTGATGCACATCATATCCAAAGCCGACGCGAAGCAAGTTATCCCCCCTCTGGCTAGTTAGATAGTAAGGGTTGAGTAATAATCCCCTTAATCTTAGTGACAGGTAGCACAGCTTCCCCCTGAACACCCGGAACACCCGGATGAAGCAGCTGAGGCTGGTGCATAATCACCACTCCCGCCCCCACCACCGCTTTTATGACTGCAGGTAGACATTAGTCGCTTGACCTTGTCCTTATTGCATTCAGGACAGGTAACTGCCTCATTGCTGTTAAAAACAAGATATTCAAATTCAATATCACATTTCATGCACTTAAACTCATAAATCGGCATGTTTTTTCTCCTTTTTCTAAGCCTTTTCCTCAAGCCCTTCCAAAACTGCTGCGGCAAGCAAGGGAAACATGATCTCATGGTGCCCAACAAGGGAGTAGCCCTTTCCTCCCTCCAGAGTCGGCCGGTGAACTACATTTGTCATGGGCCGATATCCCCTTATAAAATCCATGTTTACCGTTGTAAAGCACTTTACATCATGTCCCAGGTTCCTTACCAATGTTATGGCCTTTAAAAAGACCTCTGGCATTATCACCGCAGAGCCGAGATTAATAAAAACACCCTGTTCCAGACCAGACACCAGCTCAGAAAAAATACGAAAATCCAGGTGTGAAGTCTGTCCTATTGCAGAACCATCAGCCTTTGGGTGAAAATGGATGATATCTGTCCCAATGGCCACATGCACTGTAACCGGGATGTCCAATTCATTGGCGCGTGCAAGGAGGCTGAAGCGATTAAACGGGAATTCTTGCCCTGTCAGCATAGCACCCACTGCCTGACCAAGCCCCTCACCCTTTTCAGCTCCTTTGATAATGGCCTCATTCACGAGCCGGCCTGTCTCCTCCGCCATGCCGAACTTGCCGTCACTAATCTGCGTAGCTACATCCTCAGATGTTCGTCCCACCATGGCAAGTTCCGCATCATGTATAATCCCGGCCCCGTTTAATGAAAGGCTGCTGATCACGCCCCTTTCCATAAGATCAATGATGATTGGATTCAGCCCCACCTTGATCCCATGCGCCCCCATGGCAAGCATGACCTTGTTTTTAGATCTGACCGCCTGAACAATAGTGGCAACTACTTTTTGGAAATCAGAAGCAGCAAGGATATTTGGAAGCTTCTGAAACCAGTCCTGCATACTGCTGCCTGGGCTCCAGGGTTGGCCAAAATCACTTATACTGACCTTGCTTGGCCTGTCCTTTAAAGGGTAGGACCGAACATTTTCAAGAGATATGGGTTTTGATTCAGTCATTTGAACTCCCCTGCTGAAACAGCATATAGTCCACAAGCTGACATACGATGTGCCCCACCAGGATATGTGTCTCCTGGATCCTGGCAGTTGAATCGCTTTTAACAACCATGGGCAGGTCTGCAAGGTTTGAGAGCTCACCACCCGAACATCCGGCAAACCCCACAACATATATCCCTTCCTGCTTAGCGGCTTTTGCGGCTTCCAATACGTTTGGGGAGTTTCCACTTGTGCTTATGACTAAAAGCACATCACCTTCCATGCCCAGGGCCTTTACCTGTTTTGAAAATACATAGTCAAAAGAGTAATCATTTCCAACACTTGTGAGAACGGACGTATCTGTTGTGAGTGCAATTGCAGGCAGTGGAGGACGTTCCAGAACAAAACGGTTTACAAACTCGGCAGCCAGATGCTGGGCATCGGCCGCGCTTCCACCGTTTCCACAGAGCATAAGCTTCCGATCATTGGTAAAGGCCGTAACAATTTTATCAGCGAACTTGATTATATCCTCGATGTTTTCAAGGACAAACTCCTCCTTAACGTTTATGCTTTCACTAAGGATTTTTTCTATAATCTTTCTCATTAAATCTCCTTATTCTTTTCCCGAACCATGGACAGGCTCATAAGGCATGGTTCATTCTTCCAGAGAGATTGCCCTGACAGCCCCGGCAACTGTCCGGAACTCATTTGCCTGAATAGTTCTTACATCAAGAAGGACATTGTCCTTCTCCA
>JAFDJA010000279.1 GCA_019307745.1 Deltaproteobacteria bacterium
CATGCAGTTTTTAGGAGAATGTATCAAGTCTCCTTCCCGCTGACTTTGATAAAAACCAATGTACAGCTGGACCTGCCTGCCGTCTGATGACTGATAATTGCAGAGGAATGAATCGTCAACACCTACAGCGTCATAAATTTCCTGATCAAAACGGGTTTCCTGTCCAAGCCAATCGCCGATTTCAACAGGGAAAGTGGAAAGAGGTTTATTGGGTTGAATATCTTCCCCATGGCCCATATAACTCATAAGAACCATGGTAAGTATCATAATGGCAGAAGCGATTATTGTGCGTTTAAATGACATGATTACCTGAATTTAAAGATTGAACCACGGATGGACACGGATGAACACTGATATACATCGTTTGATTTTGGACCAGGGTTCAAGGATTCCATGCTAAAGCTTGATCTGGGACTAGGGTTTCATGCTAAAGATTGATCTGCAATAAAAAACATAATTTAGCCACGGACACACACAGACATACACAGACATTTTTCCTCTGCCGACTATAGCAGAGGAAAAGGGTCCTCTCCCACGGGGTTCCTGTTATGCTCCGATGGAATAAATAAAAATACAAGTTCCATGGGGCAGGCGGGATTTACAGGATTATTTCACCACCGCAGAGGCGTCATGCTGAAGATTGATCTGCAATAAAAAACATAAATTGGCCATCATGCTGAAGCTTGATCTTCGACTCACACACAGACTTTATCTTTGACACATTAAGTCACATGAAATCCGGATACAGCTCCGCCCCTTAAATTACATTCAATACCACGCTCTGATTAAAACTGAGCGTAGCAGCATAACATTCAAATTTGCTCTATACAAATTCCAAAACATAAATCTGGTCTTACATAAGATTACTATCTTGATCCTCTGCCCAACAGGACAATCTTTATGGTATGAAAAATGATCATCAGGTCAAAGGCAAAGGACAAATTCTTGATGTAGTAGAGATCAAATTTAAGTTTCTCCAGTGCATCCTTTTCTGTAGCGCCATATGGGTATCTGATCTGCGCCCATCCGGTTACTCCGGGTTTAACACAATGCCTCTCGTTATAGTAGGGGATCTTCCTGGTCAACTGTTCCACAAAAAAAAGACGCTCCGGCCTTGGACCAACAAAACTCATGCTTCCTTTAAAGACATTCCACATCTGAGGAAGTTCATCGATCCTCAGCTTACGGATGATACTGCCCACCTTTGTAATCCTTGGATCATCCTCCGAGGCCCAGACCGGGCCGCTTGCTGTTTCCGCATCTGCCCTCATGGAACGGAACTTGAGGAGAGTAAAAATTTTTCCATATTCCCCAACCCGTTCCTGTTTAAAGAGTACCGGCCCCGGTGACTCAAGCTTGATAATAATCGCGGTTAAAAGCATAATAGGGGACAGGAGGATCAGCATCACGGTTGAGAGGAACAACCCAAAGAACCTTTTAACAAGCCTGGATGTAGCTGATTTCACAAAACCATCGGAAAAAATAAGGAAGCTCGGATTGATTTTTTCCACCAACAGCTTCCCGGTTATCCTCTCATAAAAACTCACACCATCAAGGATGTTTATCCCCCTGAGTTTACAATCTAAAAGCTGTTTATAAGGGAAAATTCCCCTTCTCTCCTCCAGGGCGACAATCACACTGGAGGCGTCCTCTTTCTCTATAAGTTCGCAAAGTTGATCAAAACCGTAGGATATCCTGACATCCTGGTCTTTATCCATGTTTTCCCGGCGGTTTTCATGGACTATCCTCATGGTAATATCAAAACTTAGGTCTTCCCGGTTGTTTATCTCATCAAGAATATTGCTTGCCAGTTCCCCTGAACCCAGGATGACCGCCTTTTCTGTAAATAACTTCTTGCGGATAACAAGGGTGTAAATAAAACGCCATGATGCCAGAAAGAAGAGCAGTATAATCAGGCTGGAAAAGAAGATCCATCGGCCAACCACTATCTCAGGCCAAAGATAATATATGACTGCCAGTATGATGGACGCGGTGCCTATCGCCTGGATAAGCCTGGATGCCAGATCAAGAGGACTGGATTGGACCTTGAACTCATAGAGGTCATTAAAGTACAGACTGAGCTGCGTTACCAATGTGACAAGAAAGACCTTGTGCCATACAAGTTCCAGGGTATATAGAAGGCCTACCCCTCTTCCCAGGAGGAGATAGGTGGTTAAAGTGACCGCTGAAAAGATCAGAAAGCCCTCACCTATGATATATATTATCTTTCTTCCGGAAAAATATTGTCTGAATAGTCTTATCATGTTTACTTATCCCCTGAATCTTGTATAAGTATTATTGCAGTGTATCATAAAAAAATAATTTAGCCACAGACACACACAGACATACACAGACATTTTTCCTCTGCTGACTATAGCAGAGGAAAAGGGTTCACTCCCACGGGATTCCTATTATGCTCCGGTGGATTAAATAATAATACAAATTCCATGATCTTATTCGATCCCACATTAAAAGGCTATCTCGATCCACTGCCCAGCAGAACAATCTTTGAAAAAATTTAATTCACTGTCATGCTCTTGATCTTAAACTAGGATTTCATGCTAAAACTTGATCTGCAATAAAAAAAATAATTTAGCCACAGACACACACAGACATACACAGACATTTTTCCTCTGCTGACTATAGCAGAGGAAAAGGGTTCACTCCCACGGGATTCCTATTATGCTCCGATGGATTAAATAATAATACAAATTCCATGATCTTATTCGA
>JAFDJA010000280.1 GCA_019307745.1 Deltaproteobacteria bacterium
ACGGAAATCAGTTGTGCAAAAGGGAGTTAGAAACATGGCTGTTTTGGGGCTGGGACTTGCGGTTACAGTGGGGTTCGCCCCGGTGACGACTTGGGCAGGCTTCCAGAATCCGGCCAAACAGACCTGTCACTTCAATGCGCGATCGCAGGATAGTGATAGTAATCTGACGCGGATTTTTTCGGGTGAAAGGATAATCGTGGCCCGCGGAGGGGACGGGTCTGGTGGCGGGAGAGGTGGCGGCAGGGGTGACGGCGGTGGAATGGGACGTAGTGGAGGTGATAATTCAGAGAGTGGGTATAGGGATGGTTCCGGAAATGGTTCTGGAGATGGAACAAGAACCGGAGAAGGGCCTGGTGATCCACAACGTAGATACAGGTATGGCCAGGGGGATGGAACCGGCACAGGTGACAGACCTAAAGATGGAACCGGGAAGGGTGACGGCACTGGTCGTAAAGGGGAAGGCGGCGGTAGTGAAAATAGCAACTGATTGCACATAGAGATGGATCAGCTTTCCTCGTAAAAAAAAGGTCCTCCTCCGGGGGGACCTTCCTTTTTTTGTAAGTTCTCAAAAAGTCTGGAGTTAATTGAACATTCAACCGTACCTTTTTGCATTTTAACGTGATGCGTGACGCGTGATACGTGATTCACGTTTCACTCTTCACGTTTCATTAATTTCCGCCCTCACTGCTGTTTATTAAGAACGTATCTATTTTTTCACTCTATCCGGGGTTATTGAGAAATTAGCCTGATCCTTGGTAAGAAATTATGATTTCATCATAACCATTTAGAAAAAGATATACAATACGAATCAGTCTTTTGACCAATAAAATCGAGTTCTCCTGGCCCCTGAAATGTGAGTCCGTACTGACCGCTGCACTGTTGCCTACCTATACAATCGGTAGTCGTTCACGGGTTCAAAGGTTCACGGTTCACATAGAATGTAAATCCCACCGCAGCGGGAAACTCTGTCGAAGACCCCCGCACATAGTGCTGGGGAACCTGTGAACGCTTACTGTAATCGATTAACAACTCGTCATAAGTGCAGCTTATCAAATTTCCTTTCATCTCTCCTGCTATCAAGATCCAATGAAGTACCGGCTCCGCTCAAGCCAACGAACTTTAACCTTAAACCTTCATAGTCGGAAGCCATCTTTTCAAGCTCTGACATTTTTAGACCCTGCCTATACCGTCTGATCAATTTTTTCCCAAATATTGTCTTTAATCTATCTCTCGAGCTCTTCCTGTATAGTTTTCTAAGATTATATGCTTCATCGATCCTTTCTACCGGAAAACCATCTAAATTCGCAAAAGCCATGCTTGTTATCCTGAACCCAACTCTTCCGTCTTCTCGAACCTCTTCTTCATCGATGTAATCATTAGGAAATATATTATCGGGCACCATTTTATAAACCGGTCGGGGGAATAACCTATAATATCTCTTTAACAAGGATTCTTTCACGATTGGATATATCCAATCATATTCATTAGATAACTCTCGACATATTCCTATGAATTCGGACACATCCTCTTCTCTTGTCGTAGGTGAATCCGAAGTAACAAAAAGGACATATTTTTCTCCGGCATGGTTATACCCAGTCTTTACATTGCGCCCGAAACTCTCTTTTTGCTGGATGAGCTTAATATTACTGTCCCCTGATAATAAGTCAGGATCAATTTTTTCCCTCATCTCCTTTTCAGGACCAACAACTATGATTCTGTCTATCTCTTTTGTATTCGTTAGTGTGTTTAATATATATTCTACCATTGGCTTTGGCTTACCACCTACACCTCTCACGTCCTTTATCTTTTTTAGTGATTTATATCCTCTCCTGAAATACCATTCTCTATAGGAGAATAGATCCTCCAACTGGTACCAAAACTCTTTAAAAGAGAACCTTTTGTTGCCCCCTGCTAAAACTACTGCAACTATTTTTTCAGAAGTCATCATTTAGAAAAACCTACACCCTTATCTAACATCCTTATTTTCTTACGCATAATCATAATCTTACTCATAATCAACATCTCTCAAGCTGGTTGTAAGGGTTCTTCCTTTGTGAGAGATCCATGACTTTAATAACTATAGAGGCACCGGTCAAGGGTCTTCCCGCATTTCCGAGATAAAGCTTTACGTATCGCTGATAGCAACAAGGGAAATTCTCAAGAAGAATTTGCCTCAGCACGCAGTTATATGGTAGGTGAGGGTAAAAGGAGGATCTATTTTGACAATTGTGAACAGAAGGGACCTTGGGGCGACTCTGAAATGGCCAAGGCTCATACAGGGCACCCTGATCAAACGATACAAACGTTTCATGGCCGACGTCAGACTCAGAAATGGTCATGTGGTCACAGCCCACTGCCCCAACTCAGGGAGCATGAAGACGTGCTCCGAGCCAGGCCGCCCCGTATATCTCTATAAGCACAACAAACCCTCCCGCCGTCTAAAATACACATGGGAACTCATAGATATGGGTAAGTCACTTGTTGGGGTCAACACTATGATCCCCAACCGGCTGACCGAGGCATCCATCGCAGCCG
>JAFDJA010000043.1 GCA_019307745.1 Deltaproteobacteria bacterium
GCGTCAGGGTTTCCCCCATTGCGCAAAATTCCTCACTGCTGCCTCCCGTAGGAGTCTGGACCGTGTTTCAGTTCCAGTGTGGCTGATCATCCTCTCAGACCAGCTAACCATCGCCGCCTTGGTAGGCTATTACCCCACCAACAAGCTAATGGTACGCGAGCCCCTCCCCAAACGACAACTTTCATGAAGAGGTCATCTTTCATCTCAAAAGCCACAGCAAAAGAGATGGTATCAGGTATTAGCCCCGTTTTCACGGGGTTATCCCAGATTTGAGGGCAGGTTACCCACGCGTTACTCACCCGTGCGCCACTTTACTCGTTCTTCCGAAGAAAAACTTTCTCGTTCGACTTGCATGTGTTAGGCACGCCGCCAGCGTTCATTCTGAGCCAGGATCAAACTCTCAAATTAAACTATATATCCTGACCTTATTAAGGTCGAATTAACAAAAGACCCAATAACAATATTCACTATTTAGTTTTCAAAGAGCAAACTCACGCTATATTAAATTTTCAAAGGTGGAGACCAAGAATAAAACTCATTGATCTCGCTAAACAAGAAACAACCAGTCTATTTAATCCGCTTGAAAAAGTCAACCTTTTTTCATTTTTTCTAAAAAATCTTTTGCATTCATGCAGTGCATTTTTCAGATGCGCAGTCAAAGAGTATCCACTGCGCGAAACGGAAGGTCGGAACATACTCACAACCTGAAAATAAGTCAAGGTCTTTTTCATTTTTTCTGAAAAATCTTTTGCATTCATGCGATGCATTTTTCAGATGCGCAGTCAAAGAGTATCCACTGCGCGAAACGGAAGGTCGGAACATACTCACAACCCTAAAATAAGTCAAGAGTTATTTGATTATTTCTAAATATTTTTAACAGGCCTTGATTCTCGCTGAAAATAGATCTAAATAGAATTTTATTCATGCAATTGCTCGCATAAGCCATTGAATTAACATGACAAATATACATGCCTGGTTAAACCCCTTCTATCTACCAAAAAATTCCCAAGGATCCTGTAAGCATCAGGCATTAATATAATGAACGGCACGGATAATTAAATTTAGTTCCCTTAACTAATAATTATAACATAGGTTAGATTTCTTGCCTACTTGGTTTAATTATATTATTCATAAAAAACATGAGGGATTTATCCTGAAAACTTTGATCCAGACAGGAAAGTTAATGGATTTTAATTATTGTTCCATTATTTTATATGGATGGAATCAAACCAATCCTCCTAAAAACTATTGGGATCTTGCCAATTGTTCCTTCAAAGATTATATTTGAAACAACAAAGACAAGTCTCTGGCGATATCCGTTTTTTTACCGGCTCATCATAGGAGAAGCCAGAAATAAAAACCTTACAGGAGAAATGCATGGAACAAATGGTTCTTGACGGCACTGAAATCTTCCTTACCCAACCGGATGATATCCGAATGTTCTGGGTGGGCCAGGAAGATTTAATAACACAGGTTCTGGCTGCATGGTTGGTCCTTGAGGAGGGCGATCTTCCCCTCTGCCCCAGATTGGTTGGAAGGCCTGGTGTGGGAAAGACAACCTTGGCCTATCATGCAGGCCGAACCTTTGGTCGACCTGTCTATCTCTTCCAGGCGACCATGGATACAAGGCCCGAGGACCTCATTATAACCCCGGTCATATCCGAGGCGCAAACAATCCGCTACATGGCAAGTTCCATTGTATCCGCAATGGTCAAAGGCGGTGTGGCAATTATAGATGAAGGCAACAGGATGAGTGAAAAGAGCTGGGCCTCACTTGCCCCGCTTATGGATACCCGCCGTTATGTTGAATCCATGGTGGCAGGTATAAAAATCAAGGCACATCCGGATTTCAGGCTCTGCACCACAATGAATGATGATGCCAGCACGTTTGAACTGCCCGAATATATTCATTCACGTCTGCAGCCCCAGATATTCATAGATTTTCCTGAACGCGAAGAAGAGCTAAAGATACTTAAGTCCAACCTCCCGTTTGCGGATGATGCAATCCTTGATTATCTGACGGATTTCCTGCAGGCCTCCCATGAAGCAAATGAAAGATATTCTGTAAGAGATGGTATCAATATTGCTCGGTACGCACTCAAGCGACTTGCCGGCATTAATGAAAGCCATCCACCATACAACCAGATAGTGCATTATATGAAGGAATCAGCAACTATGATCCTGGATCAGAATGCTGTCAGCTATTTTCAGGATTCAATCGATGACTATTTCAAGAAATGAATCTATTGAATGGGCAAATATCCGGTTCGTCCCTATTCTTCATAACAGGATGGAATTTGCCCTGGAAGTAAAAAGGCAGTTTCAGGAATTCCAACCAGACTGTATAGCGGTTGAGTTTGCCGACACACTGAAAAAGCAGATTATTCGAGGAATAAAAAGACTCCCACTACTCTCGGTTGTCCATTATGAACAGGATGAAGGAGAGTTCATCTATCTGGTCATTGAACCGACAGACGGTCAAGTTGAGGCCATCAGGCTGGGACTTTCACATGCCCTTCCTGTCCATTTTATTGACCATGATACAGATGCATATCCCCTTGACAATTCCCCGATGCCTGATCCTTATTCATTAACAAGAATTGGACACTATCAATATTGTCAGGCATATCTCCGATCGCACAAGAAGACAGAGATGTCCCATCAGGACATCCTGCGCGAAAAAACCATGGCCTTTCACCTGCAAAACCTCAATAAAAAAAATAAAAGGATTATGTTTATAGGTGGATTATTTCATCTGCCAGGGATATTGAATCTAGTTCAGCTCCCACAGACAGAGGTAATTGGTCGAAGGCATAGAAAGGGCGTGGAGATTGCCCATCTGCACCAGGAATCCAGCAGGGAAATCCTGTCTGAGATGCCCTTTTTGTCTGCCAGATATGAACAGTACAGGGTAGGTAAAGATTTAACACCCTTGCCGGACAGAATGGATAACATGAGTGAACTTGTTGATATTGCGACGGAAAACCACCATAATAACACTAAGGAGGAGCTGTCTTACAGCCAACTCAAAATCCTGCACAAGTTTGCCAGAAACTATACCCTTCTATCCGGGCAACTTGCCCCTAGCTTTTACAGACTTATTGTGGCGGCCAGAGGTGCGGCAGATGACAATTTTGCCTATGAAGTGTGGAAAAAGGGCAGTGATTACCCATGGCAGACTAATAATCCCGACATTCCTGTACTACACCTGAAAGGAGAGGATCTCTTTCTTGGTCATCGAAAAATCAAATTTCATCGGAGACTCAAGGGCTTCCGTCGCAGGCTTGTACCCATGCCTGTCAAAAAAAGGCCGCGTGAAAATTATCCTGGCGAATGGAAGGCTGATTTTAATGAATCAAACATCTGTTCACATCCTCCAGAGGACATTGTTATAGAGGGCTATGGCAGATACCTCATGAAAAGGGCTCTGGAAATAAAGGCTGAAGAGAACTGCAAGATAGTACAGTTTACCGCTTCAATGCTTGACGGCCTTGATATAAGACAGACCATGCGTGATCTGCCCTCGGGGAAAATTTATGTAAAGGAGAACAGACAGCTCAGGGGTAAAGTGGGATCTGTGGTGGTAATATTTGATCCTGATATCCCTAATCCAGGGGGCAAAGAGTGTTTTCCCTGGAAGGTAACATGGCTAGGCGAACATGATCAGGAATCAGACATGGCCTTTTACAGCACAAGCGCAGGAGAAGTCATGGATGGACCGGGAATCACCAGGTGCCAGTACGGAGGATTCATGCTCACCTACCCCCCCTTAAGGGTTTATGACATATGGAGGGACGATTTTTTTAACACCGCAAGAAATAAACCTGAAAGGCTGCTTATGGCGGCCATTGACTACTGCCTTGAAAAACATGTAGTATATGTTGCTAAAGATCCGCCATCAGGTTGGTGTTTGAGTCTTGCCTCAAAACTAAGTAAAAAAATTATCTATCTTCCAATTGGTATCTTTTCTCCTGTAATTCTGAGAAAGATCCGGCAGTTTCATGTTCTTAAAGGTCACCATGTGAGAAGATATTCACACCAGTATATTTCCTGACAGAATATCAGGATGTTCTTTATGTCAAATTCAACAAAAACTTTACCCTTATCTCATTACATACCAACAAATGGATAATAAAATATCTCTTACCAGACATGCAGACTACAATCTTGACACTCTCATAACAGCTATAGACGGCGTGATTAAACCTATAGGCGGGTGGGGTCGCTATCTCTTTTCTGGCGCAAAGGTCATTCTAAAGGTAAACCTTGTCTCTCCGGCAAGACGTGAACGTAATGCCCTGACTGACCCGACTATTGTTGAAGCTCTTATTCATATCTGCGGGAAAAGGGACTGCATAGTGCGAGTCTGCGATGCGTCAGTTTTTGGTTCAATAAAAAGGGTGGCAAAAAGTAACGGTATATTTGATGTATGTGAAAGGCACAATATAAAACTGTGGCAATTTGATACTGTTGACACGGTGGAGACAGGCAGGAAACCACTGAAAATCTGCAAGGAAATCCAATGGGCGGACAGGATAATAAATCTGCCTAAGCTCAAGGCACATGGCCAGTTATACTACTCTGGCGCAATAAAAAATCTTTTTGGATGTGTTGTAGGAAAAAGAAAATTTATGCATCATATAATCAAAGGGAACCGTAACAACCTGTTTGCTGATATGCTCCTGGATATTGCCCGACATGTCAGCCCATGCCTAAATATCCTGGATGGAATCCATGCAATGTCAGGGGACGGGCCCATGAATGGGCACCCTGTTCACCTAGGGCTGCTTGGCGCGGCCACTAATCCTCTTGCCCTTGATATTGCGGTTGTTGACCTCCTTGCCGGAAACAGATCACGAGTCCCATATTTTCAAGCGGCAAAAACCAATGGTTTCTGGAAGAACTCCTTTTCACCGGATGTGCAATGGATAAATGGAGATTTTATCCCTAAAGGCTTTTCTTTTCCAGGCAGGCTCAAACCAATACGGTTTTCTTTTCCACGCTCAATAAAAAGTGCCGCTAAATCAATTTCGGCTATTATAAAGGGGGGTTAAAGTCCAGATTGTGTCACATCAGGAGATAGTGAGGTAATGGATTCATTAATTAAGGTCTAAAAAACTTCACTCCTATCAACAGTCCCATCACCACCTATATCTTCCTTTTCAAGAAATAAAAGCAAGTTGTCCCGCCTGAAACTGTCTGTTAAAGGATGTTTTTTACACATTCAGAACAGTAAAAAAAAAGCCCCTTCAAGAGAACGGGCCTTTAAAAAACCAATTATGCCTCACCAGTGAACTGTTAATCAATACTCCGGTGGCATCTTTTTTAACTGGTCAAGGGTGAAGACAGGGCCGTCTTTACACACATATTTCTCTCCGATATTACAACGCCCGCATATGCCTATTCCGCATTTCATGCGAAGCTCCAGAGAAAGGATAATCCTCTCAGGCGGAAATCCCGCCTTTTCAAGCACCGGCTGGGTAAACTTGATCATGATCGGCGGACCGCAGACGATTACATATGCGTCATTCGCGCCTGTGATCTTCTCCTCGGTTATGGTGGGAACAAATCCCACATTATACTTCCAGTCAGGATCATCGGTGCCGTCAACTGTAATATGCATATTTATATCATTCCTCTGCTCCCATGCGGCCAACTCATCCTTATAGAGAAGCATGCCGGGCGATCTTGCACCATAGACAACAGAGATATCCCCGAACTTGGATCTGTTCTCTTGAGTAAGCATATAGACGATACTGGACCGAAGAGTAGTAAAGGCAAAGCCACCACCGATAATCACTATATTCTTCCCTTCAATCTCCTCCCAGGGATACCAGTTGCCAAGGGGGCCACGTATACCCATTACATCCCCCTCTTTCATATTATGGAGGTGGGTGGTCACAAGCCCTGTCTTGTTTACTGTAAATTTCACAAATCCTTTTTCTGTTGGAGAAGATGCAATACCTACGGGGATCTCCCCTTTCCCCGGAATAGAAAGCTCTGCAAATTGACCAGGAGTATAGGCAAACTTCTCTTCATCTCCTGGATTGAGAAAAACAAACTTGAAGGTCTTAAGGTTTCTGTCCTCGGTCTCTGTAATGATCTCATTTATCCGGACAGGATATGGCAGGTATGGATTTATCAATTGGGAACCTCCTGAAACTTGAATAACAAAGCAGTACTACACAGTAAAAAGCCTGAACAGATGCATTTTATATCCTCTCTATAACAAGCAGGCCCTTGCAGATGTCTATCCCATATACAAACATTCATTCTATGACGCCTCAAATTGATCCCCCTATCAAATAGGATAAGAGGGAGAAGGGATTTCTAAAACTTATTGCCTGAATTCTGCACCATTTTCGTGGTTGCTTTAAAAAAGCGGGATGGGGATGATTTTAAGCCATCGGCATATAATCGATATGGCTGGTATCAAAACCATGAACCTTGGGAACCCGTTCATCAATAATGGGCATTCGGACAGCATTGCTGTCAAACAAGCTTTATCACGCCTTGGCAAGAAATACCCAGTAGATAAATGACGTAAATTCAGGTATTACTCTGCTTTTTAAAAGAATTCATCATTTCCGCCACACGCCTGATATCAATATTCACTGGGCAGAAACGCACACAGCGTCCGCAACCCGAACATTGGACTCCACTTTCATATTTATCAACATAGTATTTCAGTTTGTGCATAAAACGCTGACGTACACGCTGGAATTTGTTTTGCCTTGGGTTGTGGCCGGACCCCTCAAGTGTAAAGAGTGGGGACATGCAGGTGTCCCAATTTCTAATCCTGTCCCCCTGTCCGTTATACACCTCATCCTGGATATCAAAGCACCAGCAGGTAGGGCAGAGAAAGGTACAGGTACCACAATTGATGCAGGAAAAAGCAACATCTTCCCAGAAACCTGCATCAAAGAGTTCGGTCACGACCTTATCCCTAAGCTGATCCGTGGACACATGGTTTTTTCCCATTTTATCAGAGGAAGCAGCAGATAATGATTCGGCCTGTTCCAGGTCTGAATCATCAGCATCTCTTCCCCCGGACAGGCTGTTTAGAAAATCCGTGCCCCTGCCTGTAATGCCCTTTGCGAGCATCCGGTCACCAAGATCATAAAGAAGCACATCCAAATTCGTCTCATCAAAAGGACCGCCTCCCACTGATGTACAAAAACATGTGGAGCAAGGATTGCCGCATCCAAGACCAACAAGGATTGTTGACTCATACCGCTTAACCCACCAGGGATCCTGATATTCAGGGTTGTCAAAATTGCGTTTTACTATCTGAAAACCATGGGCATCACAGGGCCTTATTCCCACCACAGCCTGAAAAGAATAGTCCTTTGGTGCATCTTTAAGGATATCAGCCTCAGGGTCATCCCCTCCCACTTTGAACTCAAACATCCGTTCAGACTGGGGAAACACAACAGCCTTTGCGGAAAGCCTGCTGTTCTGAAAACCAAAATCCGGCTCAACATCATCTTTCAGGTCTAAAAAAGAATGATAGTCTCCATTTTCGGCCGGGACAAATATCCTGCAGGAATCCTGTACCCCTTTCAGGGTTGATATCCATTCCTCTTTACTAAAAAGTTTTACGGTCATAGGATTTTCCTAGTTGTCCTGTTAGTTAATTTTATTTTGCAAATCTAATCCTGGTGCACGCAAGATGCCTTTAACTTTTGGCTGTTTCCCTATTTTACGAACTCATTATAATCGTCTACCTTATATACATCCAGCGGAGGCCTCTCCTCCTGTGAAAGACCCGCTTCCCAGTCAAACAGCTCCTTGGCATCCCTGTTCAGCCTGCTGGTAAACTGGCACACAGGAATGCCTACAGGACATGCTCTTTCACAGGCACCACAATCTGTACATCGACCAGCACAGTGAAAGGCCCTCAGCAGGTGAAAAGTCATGGTGTCTGTGGAGTCAGCGCTTTTCCCTACCCACTGAGGTCTTGACTCGTCCACAAAGCATGTGGGACAGTAGCAAAGGGGGCATGCATTCCTGCATGCGTAACACCTGATACAGGGGGAGATCATCTCTGTAAAATATTTTCGCTTCTCCTCAACAGACATCCCCTCTATCTGTTCCACGGCCTCATATGGAACCAGCTCCTGTTCTTTGACAGGATCTGCCACCATCTCATCATATTCGACAGGATTCCTATGGCGACAGTCGGCACAATTTGCCTGGAGAAATGCCTTCTTCTCAAGAGTATCCTCAAATCCATTCCCTTTGACGATAAATCGGGGACCAATCTCCTCTACTGCCAATATTTCTCCTGATTTAAAGGCCTGCTGAACAGCCCTGTGATCTATCATTCCAGTGCAGGGCACGCCAACAATATAGAGCTGATCGCGGCCTATCTGGTTCTCAATTATATGAGTAATAATGTTTCTGGAACTACATCCGGTTGCAAGAATTCCGATTCGTTCCTTTCTCCTGGTAAGATAGTTGCACAGGTTAAGGCTGCAGGAGCTATCCCAATAGAGCTGTCCTGTACGTTCAGGGTCAGATATAAGTACCGGCTCATTCATCATAGGGACAGATCCCTTTTTAAAACCGATAAAAACATCTACCCTCTTTTCTTCAAGCAGCCGCTTTGCAACCTCTCTGATCTTGTCTGTATATTCATGCATTACGCAACCTCAGCCCTTTGCTTGATAAAATGTTTGGCTGGTCCCAAGGCCTTTACCTCCGCGGAAACGGCCTTGGCCATTTCAACAAATTTGGTGGCCTCTGCAGAGGATATCCATGAAAAATGGAGCCTTCCTGGCTCAATCCCGATATGTTCTATCAGCCCTTTGAACAGGACAAACTTTCTTCTGGCATAGTAATTACCTTCCAGGTAATGGCAGTCTCCAGGGTGTCAGCCAGACACCCAGATCCCGTCAGCACCCCTTCTAAAGGCAGACAGCAGGAACTTGGGGCTTACATGCGCGGAGCAAGGGACCCGGATGATCCGAAAATTCGGAGGATATTGAAAACGGCTTACGCCTGCCAGATCTGCAGCACCGTAACTGCACCAGTTACACAAAAAAGTTGTTATTTTTGGTTGCCATTCGGCCATAGTAACTCCTGAAAACCTTATATCTCATTAATCATCGCCATTATCTGTCCCTCCTCAAACCCTCTCAGGTTAATAGCACCTGAACGGCAGGAGGCCACACAAAGTCCACATCCCTTACAAAGCACAGGATTTATCTCCGCGGTTCCTGCAAAACGCTGCCCCTCTTCTATGAAGGAAGGTGCAGAATATGGACATATCTCAACACAGACCCCGCAGGAGCTGCAATCCGTGGTATTCACATAGGCAACCGTACCGCTTGTAGCTATGGTCTCTCTCGCAAGAAGTGTAATTGCCCTTGAAGAGGCTGCCTGTGCCTGTGCCACAGATTCGTCAATAGGTTTGGGGTAATGGGCCGTACCACACAGAAACACTCCATCGGTGGCAAACTCTGACGGGCCCAGCTTTGCATGTGCCTCAATAAAAAACCCGTCTTCATTCACAGGCACCTTAAAAAACTGTGCAAGCTGATTATCCCTATAAGGAATCAGGGCTGTGGCAAGTGTCAGCATGTCTGCCTTAATCACAAGGGGGACATTCAATATCCTGTCCAGGACCTCAATCTCCAGACAATCCTTACCTGGTATTACTTGTGGCTTTGCATCGGACGTATATTTGATAAAGACAACCCCTGCCTCCCTTGCCCTCCTGTATAGAAACTCTCTTTCCCCATATGTCCTGATATCACGAAACAGGACATACACCTTCATTTCCGGATTCTCCTCTTTCAGATGGAGCGCGCTTTCCATAGTGTGTGTACAACATACCCTTGAGCAGTATGGCCTTTCAGGATTTCTTGAGCCCACACACTGGACAAATACTACAGCCTTCATCTCTTTGATAGATGGATCCTTTGCAATAAATCTCTGATCAAGTTCCAGATGCGTTACCACACGAGGATCATTGCCATACAGATATTCTGCTGGTTTGTACTCTCCGGCACCTGTGGCAAGCACGACAATACCGTGCTCCACAATCTCTTCCTTATCGCCAACCCTTAAGGAGGTCTTAAAATTGCCAACAAAACCCTCCACATGGGAAAGTTCCGTACTTAGAAGGGTGTCTATATTTTCATCATTTGTTACTTCACTAATCAGGGAGGAGAGGTTCTCCTGCACATCCTCCCCTCTCCAGGTCTGGAAAAGGTTTAAGGCCTGACCGCCGAGCTCTTTATCCCTTTCAATCAGTAGCACCTGATATCCGTTCGCGCTCAGAGCCCGGGCAGATTTCATTCCTGAAACACCTCCGCCTATTACCATTGCCCTTTGATTCACCTTGAGTTCAGTTTCCTTAAGTGGCTCAAGCAATGCAACCTTGGAAACAGACATCCGAACCAGGTCCTTTGCCTTTTCCGTTGCAAGGGCAGGGTCATCCTTATGGACCCACGAATCCTGGTTACGGATATTACACATCTCAAACAGGTACTTATTCAACCCCGCGTTTACCAGTGTCTCCTGAAAGAGGGGCTCATGTGTCTTGGGAGTACATGCGGATACCACTATGCGGTTCAAATTATTATCCCTGATAATCTGTGTCATAACCTCCTGGGTATCCTGAGAGCAGGAGTACAGATTATCTGTGGCATATTCCACATAAGGAAGAGTTAATGCATAATCCCGTACAGCAGGCACATCCACTACGCCCCCGATATTGCTCCCGCAATGGCATACAAACACACCTATCCTGGGGCGCTCACCCACTACTATCCTTTCTTCAGGATTCTCTTTTTTCTTTGTCCGGGTATTCCTGGCAGAACTGAGCAGGGCCCCGGCCTCCACCGCAGCGGAGCTTGCTTCAATAACAGACTGGGGGATATCCTTTGGCCCCTGAAAGGCCCCGCTCACGTAGATACCTTCCCGTGACGTGACAACCGGACTGAAGGAGTCTGTCTTGCAGAACTGGCCCTCGGTGAGCTTTATGCCTAGCCTATCCGCAAGATCAATAGTCTCTTTTGATGTCTCCATACCTACAGAGAGGACCACCATATCAAAAATCTCTTCAGATATTTTGCCATCTTCACTCGCGTATCGGATGGACAGCTCATCTGTCTCCTCAACAGGCTTTATTGAGGGTACCCGCGTCTGGACAAAACGAACACCGTGGTTATCCTTTGCATCATTATAGTATCTCTCAAAATCCTTCCCATGGGTACGTATATCCATGTAAAAGATAGCACAGTCGAGGTCCGGGCCCGCATGTTCCTTTGCAATAACCGCCTCTTTTATGGCGTACATACAGCAGACTGAGGAGCAGTATCCATGGTCACACCTGTTGATCTCTCTGGAGCCTACACACTGAAGCCAGGCAATCTTTTTAGGCTCACTGTGGTCAGACATCCTCACCAGATGGCCCATGGTCGGGCCTGAGGCAGACAGAACCCTTTCAAACTCCATGGCTGTTATCACATTGGGATGACCAGAATAATTATAGTCAATGAACTGGGAGGGATCAAAGGGCTCAAATCCGGGCGCAAGGATGATGGAGCCCACATTCAGCTCTATAACCTCATCCTCCTGAGAATGGTCTATGGCGTTAACACCACAAAAGGATGTGCATATCTGACATTCCCCGGTCTTAAAATGAACACACCTGGACCTGTCAATTGCAGGGGTGTTGGGAATGGCCTGGGCATAGGGCACATATACCGGCTTCCGGCCCTTTAGACCCAAATCATATTCAGAAGGAATAGGATCAGCCACATGACTCGTAATGTCTTCCAGCTTTATATGTCCGGTTGGGCAGATAAAGGCGCATGCGCCGCATGAAATACATACATCCGTCTGGATATGAAAAGGTGTATCAACCTTCATGTCCAGTCCTCGGCCGGTGAGGCTTATGGCACTGCTTCCCATCTTTTCACATATCCGGGTACAAAGGCCGCAGAGAATGCAGTCATCATTATCCTTAGTAAAACGAGGCTCTTCTATATCATACTCTTTGGCAAGTTTCTTAAGGATCGGGACCTCTGGGCACCGGGCATAAAGCAGCTCCACAATGAGCTTACGTCCCTGACGCACCGCCTCCGTATCTGTGTTTACCTCCATCCCTTCCCATATAGGGTAGTTACATGCCGTGACAAACCTCGTCCTGCGTCCGTCAAAAAGCTCCACAGTACAGATGCGGCACATACCAGCAGGCTCCAGGGCCTTGTGATGGCAAAGTGTGGGTATGTCCACTCCATACTTTTCAGCAACCTGAAGTATATAGTGTCCTTCTTCGCCTTTAACCTCTTGACCATTAAGCTTGAAAGTAATCATAATATAAACCTTTAGTATATCCGTTATCCGTCAACGGTTTACAATCTTATGAAATTTATCAATCCATTAACTGAAATCCGGCAACTTTAAACCGGGCACCTTCATTCCTCATTTAATGGCTATGGCGTCAAACTTGCATCCCTCATAACAGATACCGCACTTAATGCATTTTTCCTGGTCAATCTGATGAAGCTCTTTCTTTTCACCAGACACTGCATCCTGAGGACATTTGACTGCGCACAGATGGCACCCGGTACAGGATTCCTTGTTGATCTCGTAATAAAACAGAGATTTGCAAACACCTGCAGGGCACTTTTTGTCTCTTATGTGCGCCTCATACTCATCGCGGAAATACTGAATAGTGGTAAGCACAGGATTGGGGGCTGAAGTACCAAGCCCACAAAGAGAAAAGTTCTGTACCATGGTGCCTAATTCCTCAAGAAGTTCAATGTCCCCCTCCTTTCCGTTCCCGGCACAGATTCCGGAAAGCACCTCCAGCATACGTTTTACTCCCTCTCTGCAGGGGTTACACTGACCGCAGGACTCCTCTTTTAAAAAGTCCAGAAAATACCTGGCAACATCCACCATACAGGTGTCCTGATCCATGACAATCATTCCTCCGGAACCCATCATGGACCCAACCTTGGTCAACTCATCATAATCAACGCCCAGGTCAAGAAACTGTTCAGGGATACATCCGCCAGAAGGGCCGCCACTCTGAACCGCCTTAAACTTCTTGTTTTTCGGGATGCCACCGCCTATATCATAGATAATTGTCCTCAAGGATGTCCCCATAGGGACCTCAACCAGACCGGTATTAACCACCTTGCCCACAAGAGAAAATATCTTTGTGCCCTTGCTTCCCGTTGTACCAATTGAGGAATACCAGTCAGCCCCCTTGTTTATAATTACAGGCACATTGGCATAAGTCTCCACATTATTAAGACTTGAAGGATTCTGTCGAAATCCTTTTTCAACGGTGTGTACATACTTGGCTCTGGGCCTTCCTGGCTGACCTTCAAGGGAGGCCATTAGCGCAGTTGATTCACCGCACACAAAAGCACCGCCCCCGCGGCTGATATCAATATCAAAATCAAATCCGGACCCCAGGATATTTTCACCTAAAAATCCGGCATCCCGTGCGCTCTCTATCGCGAGATTCAGGTTTTTTACTGCCAGAGGATATTCATGGCGCACATATACATAACCTTCATGGGAACCCACTGCAATTGCTCCAATAATCATACCCTCCAGAACGCTATGGGGATTACCCTCAAGAAGGCTCCTGTCCATATAGGCGCCAGGGTCACCCTCATCAGCATTGCAGATAATATATCTGTTCCCATCATGTTTTCTACAGCTCTCCCACTTAATACTTGTGGGGAATCCGCCCCCTCCCCTGCCTCTCAACCCTGCCTTTTTAACCTGATCAATAACATTCTCAGGGTTCATTTCAAAAAGGGCCTTTTCCAGAGCGGCATAGCCGTTAACCCCAATGTAATCATCAATACTTGTGGGCTCTATCATGCCGTTATTGCCAAATATGATCCGCTGCTGGAGTTTATAGAAAGGAATATCTTCTTCCTTTATAATCTTCTCTTTTGTGGCTGGGTCCTTAAAGATCAAGGATTTTACAAGTTCTCCGTTCCTTATTGTCTTTTCAACTATTTCCGGGACATGTTTTTCTTTTACCTGGGAATAGAAGATACCCTCAGGGTGTAAGACCATGATCGGTCCTTTTTCACAAAACCCGTGACACCCGGTAAGCTTAACCTCTACCTCATCCCTTAAGCCCTGTTTATCCAGTTCCTCAACCAATGCCTCATGTACCTTTGCGGTCCCATAGGCACCACACCCGGAACCAGCACAAAGAGAGATCAGCTTTTTATTGCTCTCTTGCCTCTTTGCCTGAAGCTCTTGTCTGAATTTTTTCAGGGCCACCCTATCCTCAAACCTTGTCATATCCTGAAATTCCCTCCAGCAATGCTATGCATCCTGTTTATACTCTTCAAGAATCTGAATCACATTCGATCTATCCAGACCGCCATGGGTCTCCTGATTAACTGTGATAACCGGACCGGATGCGCAGCACCCAATACATCTTACTGCCTCGAGGCTGAACAACTTGTCTTCTGTTGTTTCGCCTTCCTTGATATCAAGCCTTTCCTCAAGCGCATCCATTATCTTTTCAGCGCCCCTCACATGACAGGCGGTCCCTGTACACACGTTAATAATATATTTGCCCCTGGGTTCCAGACTGATGGTCTTGTAAAAGGTCGCTACACCATATACCTGACTCTTTTTGACTCCAAGCCTTTCTGCCAGATAAGGGACCACATCAGGAGGAACATAATTGTATATATCGCTGATATCCTGCATTATCATAAGGAGGGCCTCATTGCTTCCCTCATACTTATCAACTATTGTGTCAATTTCTTTCCAGGCTATATCCACATCTTTTTCCATTGTTAATCCCTTTTCAGAAAAACTTTTGGGTACTATGCCCTTACAACCGCCTTTCTGGTGACAGGACAGTTCTCCACGCAGCTCCCGCAGCCAGTGCAGAGATCCAGATCAATACTGCGTGCCTTTTTCCTGATCTTTACTTTAAAATCCCCTGGAGAACCCTCTACTGATTCCAGATCAGCATAGGTAATAAGCTCGATGTTCAAGTGCCGGCCGACCTCGACCAGTTTAGGTGAGATCACTCACATGGCACAGTCATTGGTAGGGAATGTTTTATCCAGCTGAGACATTACTCCCCCAATGGCCGGGTCCTTAACAACGAGATATACATAGTAACCGGAATCCGCGAGATCCAGGGCAGACTGCATACCGGCAATACCTCCACCGAGAACAAGGACTGAACCCTGGACTTTCTGAGCTTTTTCTGATGCCATTATATACTCCTGATTAATGTATAAAATGCTCGGATTGAATGTAAGAATCTGATGTTTCGAAAAATTATTAAGATCTTATGAGGGCTTTGACAATCTCTTCTCTCCACATTTTTTTTTAAAACGGAGATCTCTCACATTAAAATATTATAAAATTGAGCTTGTGAAAAAAACAACAAATGGATTTTATATATAAATGAGGATAGTTATGTCAAGAGGCTTTTATTATCAAAGGTTTATCCGCATTGTAAAAAAGGTTGATGAAAAAATCCCCAAATGGCTTCCATGTCTCTAATAGGGGACTTCTGAAGCATTAATTCTCATGGTATTATGCAAATTTGTGCCTGTATTCTGCAATAGGGGATCAATGGCATAATAGATTAAGGAGGACAAGACCGGCAATCCCATTCTTTTCAAACCATTATTCAACCATTAGGGTTATTTTGAGCTATATTCACAATCTGAACATAGATTGCCTTTTGTCCCTCATGCTGGCCCATAATACAAACCGAGCATAGCCGGTATATTTTCACACGGCCCGGTTGGATAATCAGATATAATGGTTTGAAAAGAATAATCACGCCTTTCCTGGGGAACAGAAGACAGACTTTAATATTTACTGCGAAATTAAGACGGACAGGCACAAAAACCCTGAGGTCCATTCTGCCTGATTCTGGAATGTTTGGTTTTCATGATAAAGGATGTTTGTCCTCAGGGATAAAAATCCCGTAAATATAAGATCCTTATCCGAATTTGCCCAGTTTAGAACAGGCAAACTCATGCATATTTATCCTTTCAATCCATCGGATGTTCAGGAGGCCTCAAATAATTGGAACTTAAGGCTTCTAGTTGCTGCCCTGATTTTTTTAAGATGAGGAGCATAAGCCTGGAGGCAAATGCCTCTAATTATCCTGTCCACCCGGGTAAGTCTCTCCTCTGAAATCAATCGAGCTATATAAATTCAACATCAAATAATTGCCTTTCTTGCCTCTGCATGATAGATAGCTAGGAAATTAATTCAAATCCCTGGGGCATTTAATGAACGACCTGTTAAAATCATTTCCCGCTGTCATAGATATCCCTGTCAGGTGGGGAGATATGGATGCGTTTCAGCATGTAAACAACACAATCTATTTTCGTTATTTTGAGAGCGTGCGCATAGCATATCTGGAAAAAATAGATTTTATGAGCCACACAGAGATAGGCCCGATACTCGCTTCTATCCAGTGTAAGTTTCGTGCTCCTGTCACCTACCCTGACACCCTGTCTGCAGGAGTAAGGGTTACGGAAGTAAAAGAAGATCAGTTTACCATGTATTACCGCATAATCAGCCGCGCGATGAAACGAGTAGTGGTAGAAGGACAGGGTGTTATTGTCTCATATAATTATGTCGAGGGGAAAAAAACAACCTTGCCGCCTGAAATAAAAGACCGGATTCAGGAGATGGAGCATTCGGTCTGATTGTCATCCTCAACCCTGTAAATCCTCGGTCCCTTGTACTCTCTTTCCACGCAGTACCTATCAAAAAAGGCCTTGCAGAATAAACATCTGCAAGGCCTTTAATATTACCTGTTCACCGCAAGGCTATGAATTAAGTATTTTCTTGGCAACATCATCTTTTACATCAGAGACATGCGGTATACCTGTCTCTTTCGCCGTCTCCCTGTTTCCAGAAAAAATCTCATTTCGTGTGATCTGATCTAAGGAGAACTTCCTTGCTCCGGCCATGAGCTGCTGTAGGCCGCATGAGAGCTTGTCAGCCATTGTATAAAAGGCAATTGCGCCATAGGGAATATTCTTCATTTCATCCTTTCCAACCTTCTTTTGTACGTCAAAATAGGATGCGAAGATCTCTTCAGCGCTTGATCCCAGCTCACTTACGGTTTTAGGGAGTTTATCCCAGTTACCACAGAGCTTTTCTTTTCTGTCCGGATGCAGTACGCCTTCAATGTTTGCACCCAGATAACCTGGAATCATGATGCCCCTTCCCATACAGACCAGCTTTGTAAATGGGGCTCCTAGTGCCAATGCCTTGAATATATGATCTTCAAGGGCAAAACCGCCGGCAAAGGACATATCAACCACCTTGTCCCCCTTTGCCGCCAGAATGCTCGCATACTCATAAGCCTTTGAGTGCAGATTAATGGAAGGGACACCCCAGCTCTGCATCATATTCCAGGGACTCATCCCTGTTCCACCGCCGGAACCGTCAATAGTAAGGAGGTCCAGTTTTGCGTCTGTGGAGAATTTGATTGCCATTGCAAGTTCTTCCATCCCATAGGAACCAGTCTTCAATGTGATTCTCTTAAAGCCTATGCCACGAAGATATTCCACAGAATCCATAAAGTCTGCGCGTACCTGGTCTACAGAGTCCAGATTTGTTCCACCAAGCCGGCTGTGACGCGCGAATGATTTTATAGCACCTTCTTTAAAAGCCTCCTGAACTTCCGGCAGCCTGGGGTCCGGATCAACCACATAGCCTCTATCTTTTAAAAACAAGGCATAATCTAGGCTGGTTACCTGGATTTCTCCACCTATATCCTTTGCACCCTGACCCCATTTTAATTCAATGATGCATTTCTCGCCATACTTGTCCACAACAAACTCTGCCACACCATTTCGTGTATCTTCAACATTGAGCTGAACAATTATTGCACCATAACCATCATGATAACGAAGATATGTATCAATACGGCGTTCCAGCTCCGGGGCGCTTGTAATCTTCCCTTTTCTGGTATCACCAGGCTTAATCTCTGATTCGCGGTCAACACCAACCACATTTTCCCCGATAACAACAGGGATTCCCACCAGAGAACCGCCTATGGCAAAAGAATCCCAATATTTTGCCGCAATAAAAGTTGATCCAAGGGCACCGGTCATCAGGGGCATGCGGATTTTAGTCTTGACCTCATTTCCAAACTCAGTCTCAAGGCTTACATTAGGAAAGATACAATCATCAGGATCATTTGTCATACCATTGCTCAGACCATTGGCCCCATATGCATATCCCTGAATCCTGAGAGAGTTGTAGGATACGCCCACATGGGTAGTATTATTTGCGCCGGCAGTTACGGTCCCAAAGTCTCTGGGATAAAGAAGTTTACGGCCAACCATGCCGGATAGCCATGTTTCACATTTGCCTTGACAATCCGCTCTGCAAAGGGTGCAAAGACTTGACTCAGCAGCATTTCCTCTATTAACGGTTCCAAGAACATCATTACTTTTTGAAAAACGCATTTTTCCCTCCTTAATTTTTTAAATTTAAATTATACCAATCCACCCTAAATTGATGCCTAAAATTATAAAAAAATAAAAAAGGCACCTATCCCCATTGGAATAGACGCCTTTGTCTCCTTAAAAAACCCTGCACCCCATTGTGAAGGTTCTTAACTTAAAGAGGGATATTATTAATTATACTTATAGCTTGTCAAGTTTTTTCAATACGGTGCTGGATTTTTTAAGCCATACTTATAGCCCGGGGTATGGGGATATTATAAACTGTTCATCAAGATAATTGAATGATAAAATCAGATAAAACCTAAAAAAGTGCAATGCCTTTTTCGATTTCCAGAATGGAGAACAGGTCGCTGATGAGTCTAAGATGGGAAGGAAAACAGGACAGGGGAGCTCATTCTTGAAACAAACCTTATTCAAGCTCTTCAGTCAGGAGGATAGCCTCAGCAATCTGACGAATGGGCTTGCGCAGGTTCATACTGCGATTTTGAATCCAACGGTAGGCCTCATTACCGCTCATCTCACGTCGCTGCATAATAATCTCTTTTGCCCTCTCAACCAGTTTTCTTGTCTCCAGCTCCTCCTGGACAACTTTGGTCTTTACCATAAGCCCGGTATTAAATATGGCCACTGCCGCCTGATTGGCAACCGCGGTTATCAGGTTCACCTCTGTCTCGGAAAACACATGGGGCTCAGCAGTGAAACAGTTCAGAACTCCTATCACCTTTTCATCCTTGATGTGCATGGGCACACTGAGCATTGAGACAAGACCCAGTTTTTTTGCCATCTCTTTTTCCTTAAACCGTCGGTCCTTTGCCACATCCTTTATTATAAGCGGTTTGTTTTTGTCCGCCACGAAACCCACCACTCCTTCTTTCATGCTCAAGGATCTGTCCTTTACATAATCAGGATCAATGGCCTGGGTCGCCTTAAGGCTGATCTTCTTGGAATTCTGGTCCTCGTCTATCAGCCATAAGGAGCAGATCTCCATCCCCGTGGCATTGGCAGTAACCATAACAATAAGT
>JAFDJA010000150.1 GCA_019307745.1 Deltaproteobacteria bacterium
GGATAAAAAAATCCGGGTTGATTCTGAATCACTTACAACCAGACTTTATAATGGATGTGAGTCAATAATAAAAATGAAAATTACGGATGTAACAGGATGTGCCGGATCAGTCATCCTTATCCTTGCAGCTTCAGCCTTTCTTCCTGTTTTAGGGCCTTTTATTCGCTTACTAATCCCACTGCCATTTCTTTATTACTCAAGCAAATTAGGCCAGGTTGAAGGGATAAAGACCTGTGTCATTGTGCTGCTGATTATGGCTCTGATTTCAAGGCTGACAGGAAATTCCAGTTTGCTGATATTCACTATTGAATTCAGTATCTTTGGCCTGATTATTTCAGAGCTGTTCAGGAGGGAACTTTCTTTCGGCTATACCGTAATTTTGGGTACCGGTCTCATGCTTTTTACAGGCATGATCTTTCTTTTTATTATCGGCCTTCAAAAAGGTGTAACACCGCTTGACATGATCCACGATTATCTGGATATAATCCAATCCAGTTTTCATGAAGTTGCAGTGTACTATGAAGAGAAAGGGCTGGATGAAGAAAAGATTGCTGAACAGAAAGAAATTTTTCAGCTTTTATCTAAGCTAATATTAAGAATTTATCCTTCCCTCATAATTATTGGGACTGGATTTATTACCTGGGTCAATATTGTCGTCAGCAAGCCGCTGTTCCGATTCGGAGGTGTAAAATATCCGGATTTTGGACAGTTAGGCAGGTGGCAAGCCCCGGAAAAATTGATATGGTGTGTCATTGCCGCTGGATTTGCGATGTTTCTGCCTACATCAGGAATCAGGCTATTGGCTGAAAATTGTCTCATTGTGCTTTCTGTTGTCTATTTTTTCAATGGCCTTGCAATTGTTATTTTCTTTTTCAATAAATACAATATCCCGACATTGGCCAGGATAGTCCTTTATTTAGTGATAATCATACAGCTGATATTTATAGTAATATTGACATTTGCCGGTCTGTTTGATCAGTGGGCAGATTTTAGAAAAATTCATAATAAAAAAACAAGCTGATTTGAGATAACATTTTTAAAGCCGTCAACTATGGAGGAGGTTCTATGGAAGTAATATTAAAACATGACGTGGATTCACTTGGTCTAGCAGGTGATACTGTAAAAGTGGCTGATGGTCACGCCAGAAACTATCTTATTCCCAGGGGGATCGCACTGGAGGCCACTAATAGTAACCTGAAGATGATGGAGATGCAGAGAAAAAAGATAGAAATTAACAGGCTTAAGGCCATGGAGGACGCTGAAAAAGTCAAAGAAACACTTTCCGGTGTCCAGATTAATATTTCCCAGAAGGTAGGGGAAGAAGGCAAACTGTATGGTTCTGTCACAAGCATGGATATTGCTGAAGAGTTGGAAAAACAGGGTATCACAATTGACAGGCGCAAGATAATCCTGGATAAGCCTATCAAAACCCTGGGTGAGTTTGATGTGTCGATAAAGCTTTATCCTGCAGTGACAGGAACCATAAAACTTACAGTTGAGGCTCTGGAGGAATAGACCCAATTTTAAGGATGCAGATATTGTTATGCTGTTTATTTTTGACCCGAATTATGCGATAACTGATAAAGTATAATTCGGGTTTTTGTATATGATATATAATTTTTATGTTAAACCCCTATTTTTCAGTAAATATTTACTGAATTTTAAGGTCAAAGGGAAACAGGTGCAACATGGCTCATACCAAGGAAAAAATCACCCCACTCTCGGCTAAGGTCCCTCCCCATAACCTTGACGCAGAACAGGCAATACTCGGCGGTATACTGATCAATAATGATGCCATGAATCAGATTATGGATATCCTGTCTGGTGAAGATTTTTATCGTGAAGCCCATATGAATATTTTTCAGGGCATGATCGATCTCTATAATAATTCTGAGCCTATTGATCTTATTACTCTTTCACAACACCTCACCAACAAAAATCATCTGGAAAAGTCTGGGGGGATTGAGTACCTTACATCCCTGGTAGAGGCAGTGTCCACGTCTGCAGGCATCATATATCATGGAGAGATAGTAAGAGACCTGTCTGTGCGAAGGAAGCTCCTTACACAGTGTTCATCTATATCCGAGGCATGTCTCCAGAACTGGCAGGACACGGACTCTCTTCTGGAGATGGCTGAGCAATCTATCTTTGATATTGCACAGGAAAAAGTCAGAGAAGGAATTTCTCCTATAAATGATGTTATTAAGGAGAGCTTTAAAAAACTTGAAAGCGTTGCCGAACATGAAGGCTTTATAACAGGTGCCCCCACAGGATTTGCAGAGTTTGACCGTCTGACAGCTGGTCTCCAGCCCTCAGATCTTATCATTGTTGCAGGTCGCCCCAGTATGGGTAAGACCGCCTTTGCCCTGAACCTGGGATATAATACGGCACAGAAGACCAAAAAAGGAGTGGTCATCTTCTCCTTGGAGATGTCCAAAATGTCACTGGGCATGAGGCTTCTGGGAATGGCGGCGCAGATTAATGCCTCAAAGCTGCGTACCGGCACCCTCAGGGATCAGGACTGGTCAGTTCTAACCGATGCTGCTAATGATCTTGCAGAGCTGCCCTTGTATATTGATGATAATTCCGGACTAAATGTACTTGAGATGAAGGCAAAATGCAGGAGACTGCAAAAAAGGGTAGGAAACCTGTCCCTTATCATCATTGACTACATGCAACTGATACAGGGGAGACAAACAGAATCCCGGCAGCTTGAGATTTCGGAAATTTCCAGATCCCTCAAGGCACTTGCAAAGGATCTGGATGTCCCGGTCATTGCCATCTCCCAGCTGAATAGAAAGGTGGAAGATCGTCCCAACAAAAGACCTCAGATGGCAGATCTGAGGGAGAGTGGCGCAATTGAACAGGATGCAGATGTCATAGCGTTTATTTACAGGGATGAGGTATACAATCCTTCTACAGAGGAGAACCGTAATATTGCCGAGATCATACTCGCAAAACAAAGAAACGGCCCAACCGGATATTTCAAACTGACATTCCTGAAAGAGATCACCTGCTTCAGAGATTATGCTGAAGAAAATTATTCCCCCCAGTAAAGGGTCTGAGAAATAGATAAGATATATGGCAAGACAGGCGGCCTGAAGGCCAGCCAGATAAAGAGGCTCCAGAAGCTCACCAGGCGCAGGCTAACCGGGTATGAGATTATCCCCCCTGAACTGATCCGACAGATTTCATCCGTTTCCTGTGAAATAAAAAGACAGGTAGCTCTTCTTATCTCACGCAGGGGTGAGGTTGCCTATACAATAGTGGGGGACCACGGCCATATCCATATCCCAGAGCTGGACAGATTTCGGTCAGGTCCCGGTCGGCTCAAGGGCCTCAGGTGTATCCACACCCATCTCAAGAAAGAACCCCTTTCCAGTGAAGATATCTCAGACCTGGTACTCCTTGGTCTGGACCTCATGATGTGCATTCAGGTCAGTGAGGACGGAATCCCCGGACCTATCTCCTATGCCCATATCCTGCCGAAAAACAATCAAAATCAAGGCTGGCAGGAGACTGTCGTTCCTGATTTTGGCCAGATTGATATCAATTTCAAGGAGTTTATTCAATCCCTTGAAGATGAAATTGCAAGGGGGCAGAGGGGTTATAAACTTGAAAATAAAGAGAGGGCACTTCTGGTTGGAGTGGGATCAGGCCCCGCAACTGACATGAGGGAATCCCTTGACGAGCTTAAGGCCCTTGCCGAATCAAATAAGATTGAAGTTGTTGATACTGTTGCGCAGCAAATAAAAAAGATAAATCCCAGGTTACTTATAGGGAAGGGACGATTGACTGAGCTGGTACTTAAATGTGTACAGACCGGTGCGGAACTCCTGATCTTTGACAATGAACTTACTCCTTCCCAGGTAAAGACCCTGACCGATTATACTGAGTTGAAGATCATTGACAGGAGCCAACTGATTCTTGATATTTTTTCCAGAAGGGCAGTCACAAGGGAAGGTAAAATCCAAGTGGAGCTGGCCCAGCTCAAATACCTCCTTCCAAGATTAGCGACCAAGAACACTGCCATGTCAAGACTCACAGGCGGGATTGGTGGAAGAGGGCCTGGAGAGACAAAACTGGAGATCAATCGGCGCAGGGCAAGAGAGAGAATAACCAGGCTTAACAGAGAAATTTCAAAGGTGGGCAGACAGAGGCAGGACAGGAGACGGCTCAGGAATTCCAGGGGGCTGCCTGTGATCTCGATTGTCGGATATACAAATGCAGGAAAATCCACCCTTCTTAACATATTGACACATAGCTCTGTGGGCGCAAAAAACCGTCTTTTTGAAACACTGGATCCCAGCAGCAGAAGGCTCAGGTTTCCTAAAGAGCGAGAGGCCATTATCACTGATACTGTGGGATTTATCCGGAACCTGCCAGCAAGCCTGATGGAGGCCTTTGCTGCTACCCTGGAAGAGCTTAATGACGCGGATTTGCTTTTGCATGTGGTTGATGCCGCAAGCCCCAGGATGGAGGAACAAATAAAGACGGTTGAAGGTATTCTGACTGAACTCGACCTGAACATGGTCCCAAGCCTGCTTGTGCTAAATAAGACAGATCTTCTCAAAGCAGAAGAGAGGGTTTCATTGGAAAAAACTATGAAGGGAGTGGCTATATCCGCTATCAATCCGCCTACAGTATCCGGACTGATCAGTCAGGTAGAGAATATTATCTGGCCCTTTGACCGGGACGTGAGCTCTTTGGATAAGTGGCATGATCAGAGATGAGAGATGAATTAAGGGTGTCAAGGAGATCTCAGACACTAATATTGTCGCGATATTCCCATGACCGTCCTGTAACTATCTGAAGATAAAGCAAGGCCAGAAGACCAAATACAATAGTAGGAAAAAAGAAGACCGCATGCCATATTATGGCAGCAGGCAAGGCCTGTTGGCTGCTGACACCGAATAAAAGGAGGCCATATCTGACTGCCGCGTGAAATGTGCCGATATATCCGGGTGCGGAAGGGATTAAAACACCGAAAGAAGCAATGGATAACATTAGAAAGGTAGATATAAAAGGGAGTTCCAACCCTATGGACTGGTTAATTAAACTGATCTGAAGCAGGCCCAGTCCCCATATTAGAAATGAATAAAATGTCATCTGAACCCAGCTTGAAATACCCTTTATTATAACAAGCCCCTGGCTAAAATTATTTACCATATTAAAAAACCCAGTCCTCATATGATCGGGTAAAAAAAAGAAGATCCTGTTAAAAAAGTTGAGAAAAGTGCCTGTCCTGTATTTAATTCCTGCCAGAAATATGATCACCAGGACATAGAAAAAAAACATCAGAAGACCCATATTGCGGAGTTTGCCGGATATAAAGCCAAGCTCTTCAGGAAAGGTGGCAGTCATGATGCCTATCAACAGGACAAGAAGGAGTGTGAATCCATCAAAAAATCTCTCAACCACGATAGTGCCAAAGCTTGAACTGCCGCTAATCTTCTCTGTTTTCCCCAGATATCCCGCCCTGATAAACTCCCCCATTCTGGCGGGCAGTACACAATTGGCAGCAAAACCGATGAGTGTGGAAGACAGGCGATTTGCAAATGAGGTTTCTTTAATGGGAAGAAGCAACCTTTTCCAGCGCCATGCCCTGACAACAAACTGAAAAAAGGTTACAATCACGGCAAGGAACAAAAAAGACAGGTCCGCTGTCCTGATCACAGCCCAGGATTCTCCTGGCTCTGTGCCCCGGAAGGCAAGATATAGACATATAGAGCTGATCAGCAATCCCAGCCAGACTTTCCAGTTCAGAAATTTACCCTTCACTGTGATCTCTTTCGTAATCAGCTAATAGCTCTCTTGCCAGCTTGACATCCTTGGCTATCTGGGTGGAAAGTGCCTCAATACTGTCAAAGGTCCTTTCATCCCGAAGGTGACGTATAAAGTCTATACTGATCTTTTTACCGCGCAGGTCTCCTGAAAAATCAAGAAAATGTGTCTCTACAGAAAGTTCATTATAACCAAAGGTAGGATTGTGGCCAATGTTACATACACCCTGGTACTGTTTTCCGTCCAGATTCACTAAAACAACATATGCACCGATCTTGGGGATTAACTCATCTATCAGAATAAGGTTGGCAGTAGGAAATCCCAGGATCTTGCCCCCTCTCCCTGCACCGCTGGTGACGGTTCCGCAAACACGGTAGCTCCTGCCAAGCATCTGTCTTGCCTTTGCCACATCGCCCTTGTGAACTGTCCTCCTTATATTGGTACTTGATATCAGTGTGTCATCCAGATAGACCGGATCGATTAACTGGACCCTGAACCCCAACTCAGCACCCATACTTTGCAGCAGGTCTATATTCCCCTGACGCCCTTTCCCGAATGTATAATCATGACCGACCACAAGATCCTTGATCCCTATACGATCCGACAGAAAATCCTTTACAAATTCCCGGGCAGAAAGAGAAGAAAACTCTCTGGAAAATGGGATGCACAGAATCATTTCTATGCCAGCCTCTGTTATTAGCTTCAGCTTTTGTTCAATAAGGGTTATGACCGGAGGCTGTCTGCCAGGCTTCATTATCTTAATAGGGTGGGGATCAAATGTCATGACTACTGACTGACCCTTGTTTTTTTTTGCCAGCTTCTTGACCTTGTCAAAGAGGGCAAGGTGCCCCTTATGCACACCATCAAAATTACCAATGGTGAGGACCGGGTTTGTCAAGGATTTGGCCTCGAGATCTTTTAGGTCATAAACAATACTCATTAACATCTCCGAATCTTTGCGCAATATTCGCGATATTGAAAGACAAAGATTTTTTAGACAGATTCTTCTGTAAATAATAAAAGAAAATGATTGGCTGGAGGATATTCACATATGAAACTATCTCGATTAACCATGATCTACCAATATACTGAACTCTGCGCAATAAAATAATGCGCTACTGGGCTGCAGCTTAGAGTAACCGGACGGCCAAAATATTTTCCTTATTGACATAATTCACCGGATAATATAAGACCTGAGTCGAAAATATCAACCATATTCTCATGCCGAAGTGGCGGAACTGGTAGACGCGCTAGGTTCAGGGTCTAGTGTCCGTATGGATGTGCGAGTTCGAGTCTCGCCTTCGGCACCAACTTATCCTTTAATTTCAATGCCTTCAGCAGTTGCTGTGACAATGCTGTGCTTTGTATCCCCGTACATATCAACCCCTTTCCCTTATCTCTCGCAGAGTCACCAGAAAAAAATCTTTTATCAGATGCTTAAATGGATATATATCCTCTCGCTTGAGTCCTGGAATCTAACGAACCCCAAAAACCCGAAAATATAAATCACGCCCAAAATCACCCCTTTAAAAGGTATCCGGACCGCATGACCCGGCATCCTGTCCCAGTACAAAAAAAGCCCCAAATCTCTAATA
>JAFDJA010000151.1 GCA_019307745.1 Deltaproteobacteria bacterium
TCAAGAAAAGGCCATTCAGTATTATCAGATCTCACTGGAGCTTGATCCAACAATCGAATTTGCTCAGGAAAATCTCAAGACACTTCTTGGAGGAGCATAGATACACAAAGGATGACATCATGTATTTTCCTATATCAGGCGTTGAAACATCTCCTTTCATTCCTGTTGCTGTGGCATTTGTGATATCCCTTTTTACTTCCATGGGGGGAGTGTCAGGAGCATTTGTTTTGCTTCCCTTTCAGGTCAGTGTACTTGGTTTTGTCAGCCCTGCGGTCAGTTCAACAAACCTTGTCTATAATATAATTGCAATACCAGGTGGTGTGTACAGGTATTTTAGAGAAGGAAGAATGGCATGGCCCATTGTATGGGTAACAGTTGCCGGTACACTTCCGGGTGTCTTTGTGGGTGCTGTTCTCAGGATAAAATATCTTCCTGGGCCTGATAATTTTAAAATTTTTGCAGGATGCGTTCTTTTATATATAGCATTCAGATTACTTTATGATTTTATACCCGCTGCAATAGAAAATGCGAAGAGTGATCTTGAGAAATGTCTTAAAAAGTCATCGGTATCCGCAAAAAAAAATGACATGCCTCCTCCTGGCAAAGATAGAGTCATCAGTGCTGGCAGATTTTCCATTATTTCCTGTTCATATAAATTTTATGGTGAGACTTTTTCCTTTAATCCTATCTGGCTTTTTCTTCTTACTCTTGCAGTGGGCATTGCAGGGGGTATTTACGGAATAGGCGGGGGAGCAATAATCGCCCCTTTTCTGATAACTGTGTTCAGACTCCCAGTCTACACCATAGCCGGGGCTGCGCTGTTTGGCACATTTTTGACATCTATTGTAGGTGTAATATTTTATACGGTTATTGCGCCAGCATACGTACATACCGGGCTTGCCATAGTTCCGGACTGGCAACTGGGGGCTCTATTTGGAGTTGGAGGCCTTGTTGGGACATACTGCGGAGCCAGGCTCCAGAAATACTTCCCTGCAAAAGCAATTAAGCTCCTGCTGGGATTTGTAATCCTGTTCATCGCGACAAAATATATTCTCGGCAGCATGATCTGATAGTTAAATGCGCCTTTCTATCTGGTTCCGACCTAAGGCATTACGCCATATTTTTTCAGCTTTTTATGGAGAGTTCTTCTGGTTATACCAAGGCGTCTTGATGTTTCACTCTTGTTTCCTCCTGAAGATTTAAGGGTCCTTAGGATAGTCGCCTTTTCCACCTCATCAAGGGGCAGACCATCGGGCAGGATATCATTTGATGAGGATTCATCATCTGAAGATATTGTGTCTGAAATCAGAGATAGATCATCCAGATCCAGATATTCGTTTGAACGTGATAGCACTACACCTCTTTCAATCGCATTCATCAGTTCCCGGACATTTCCAGGCCAGGAGTATTTCAGCAGGTGATCCATGGCTTGAGGAGTGAACCCTTTTATCTTTTTGTTATTTTTTTCAGTGAATACCTCCCTGAAGTGCTGGGCCAGAAGAGGAATGTCCTCCTGCCTCTTTTTTAAAGGTGGCATCTTAAGAGTGACAACATTCAAGCGGTAAAACAGATCTTCTCTGAACATTCCTGCTTCAATCTCCTGAAGCAGGTCTTTGTTGCTTGCTGCTATGATTCTGACATCCACCTGGATGACCTCCTCACTTCCAACAGGAGTAACTTCACCGTCCTGGAGGACTCGTAGAAGTTTGGCCTGCATGCCCAAGGACATCTCGCTTATTTCATCAAGAAACAGGCTTCCTCCGTGGGCCTGGACAAACTTGCCGTCTTTTTTTCTGTGTGCACCTGTAAAGGCTCCCTTGTCATGGCCGAAAAGTTCAGATTCAAGGAGTGTTTCAGTGATTGCGGCACAGTTGATCTTTATAAAGGCCTTATCTTTTCTTGGACTGTTAAAATGCATTGCTCCTGCAACCATCTCTTTACCGGTTCCTGATTCGCCAGCGATAAGAACTGTTGCTTCAGATGAGGACACTTGAGCAACTGTCTCCAAGAGTTTGACTATTGCAGGGCTTCTACCAATGATATTCCTCCGGTCAAATTGGTCACTCAGATTTTCCTTTAAGATTCGGTTTTCTTTTTTTAGATGGCTATGATCCATGGCGCGCTCCATCACCAGTCTCAGCTCATCAAAGTCAAGTGGTTTTGTGAGGTAGTCGTATGCCCCGTTCTTGAGTGCTTCAACAGCAGTTTCCACTGAAGAAAACGCTGTCATGATTATAATTGGAATCGCAGGGTTGAATTTTTTTATTTCTACCAGCGCCTCCAGGCCTGAAACCTTTATCATACGGATGTCCATCAGTATCAGGTCAAACGCACAGTCCCTGACGCTTTCAATAGCCGATGACCCGTCATCCGCCTCTGTGATCTCATAATCCCAGCCCGAAATCAGTGTACGAAGCATGGTTCGATGGGCAGCATCATCATCTACAATAAGTATGTTATTTTTTCTCTTCATGGCAATCATCCCTTCTTTTTTTATTCTCAGCAGCTTCTGAAAATAAAAGGAATCCCAAACCGGATTTTTCAAGGGCTATCAGATTTTTTTCTCCACATAATCAGGTAAAATAATGATAATTGTAGCCCCATGACCACGTTCACTTTGTACCCTTATTTCACCATTATGAGACTCAACAATCCTGTGAACTATGGCAAGGCCCAGTCCTGTTCCTGACTGTTTGGTTGTAAAATATGGATCAAAAATATGTTCAAGATCTGCTTTATCTATCCCCAAACCAGTGTCAGAGACCTTTATAATTATTCTTGAAGAATCATCTCTGGAAACACTAACTGATAGTGTACCCCCGTCATTCATTGCCTCAATAGCATTGAGATACAAGTTCAGAAATACCTGGTAAATCCTGTCTGGGTCAAGCAATACATCCCGAATGTCGGACTGAATATCAATTGTTGTCCTGATATTTTTTTCCTCTGCCTGCCTTTCGATCATTTTCAGAGAATGCTGAATAATGGTATTCATTGACATGGACGTCTTCTGGATTGACATAGGGCGGGCAAATTCTAGGAGCTGACCTATTACCCTGTTCAGTCGCTCCACCTCTTGGATCATAATTTTTGCAGTGCTCAGGTCTTCAGGATTTTCTTTGTATCTCTCCTTGAAATATGTGGCAAACCCCTTTATTGAACTGAGTGGATTGCGTATCTCATGGGCAATACCTGCAGCAAGACGACCCAGAGAGGCAAGTCGGTGGTTTATTTCGATCTCTTTTTTAAGGGCCTGCACCTCTGTGAGATCCCTGAAAAGAATGATATTCCCAAGAAAAAGACCGGTATCTCCTTCCAGGGAGGATACAATGACCTCTAGGGGGACCTGTCTTCCATTATCCAGTGTGCAGTCTATATCTTTTTCAACAATTACTTTTTCCTGGTTCTGCTGGTCAATAAAGGCTAATAGTTGCTCAGGGAGAATAGTGTCCACCTTATTACCTAGGGTCTTTTCAGAAGATAGGCTGAGCAGTGATCCTGCAGCATCATTTGAGGAGGCTATACGGCCCTCCGCGTCAGTTGCTATAAGTCCTATGGGCATATTTTCAACAACGCTGTCAGAGAATGCCTTGATCAGGGTAAGTGAGTTTTTAGTTGATCTGTAGGCCTGTGCAAGGGAGAGAGAAACGACCCCTGTAAAACCGATAAGGAGGAGGATAACGGCCATTATTACAGTATTTCTTGTGTCTGCCCTTCTGGCTACTTCAACCGGTCCCATATCAAGCCCGATAAAGATCAGCATATTGTTGGGCCCATCCCGCCTGTTAACATTATCCATGATATTTTGTGTGGATATATCTGATCCTGGACCTTGAGTTTTCTGATTTCTCCCCTTTTCATCACCGCCTTTGCCATCGCCTTTACCTCCGTCTCCGTCTTTGCCTCCTTTACCGCTGCGTCCTCTGTCCTTAGACTTGTGGCCTTTTCTATCGGATCCAGACCTTTGCCTGTCCTGAATATCTCCCTTTGTTGGCAACATGGGGAAGATCTGCCCCGGTCCGGAGATCCCCTGATCAGTGTCTGCCCCACTTTCAGCTATACTGGCTGCATATCTTGTTACAAAACTATAAAATCTTCTTGATTCAGGAAAAAAGGGCCGGTAGACCTCAAATATATCATTGCTGGAAGTGTCTTTTATAGGGTGACCCTCAATATTTTTTGGGAGGATAATCTTTTTGAGGTCCAAATTCGTATCATAGGTCTTTCCAATCATGTCATCATCACTGTGGACAAGGATTGTCCCTGTATCATCAGTAACAACGATATAGAGAATATCCTGCAGTAGAGCGGTCTCTGAAAACAGTCGCTGAATTCTAAATTCTACACCAGGCATACCCAGTGAACCTCTGAATCCTGCCCTGGCCCCTGCCTCAAGTGATCTTATTAGCGCATCACCCTTTTCCAGCATAAGGCGTATTGTTTGTTCCTTTTGTTTGTTGATATTCTGGACAGTCCAGAAGACAAATATAGGTACAAGTATTACAACAGTACTCAGAATTATCAGGAGAGATATATTGGTCCAGTATTTTTTAATGGCTGTTTTCATATTATTTTGAATTGCTTTAGAATTTTGAAATTGAAAAATAAATGAAGATTATTACAAATAACTTTGTTGTTTCATATTTCATGTTATTTGATACAAAAGGAGCAAGAATTATACCAACATAAAGAATTTTTTGGTTCTTCAACTTGATAATCTGAAATAAAGCCGCAAAAACTTCATTATAACAGTAGGTTATTCCTGATACACCAGATTAATTCGGGGTGATAAGATTAGATATAAATTTCCACATATCGGATATAAAGTATCCATTGTGTGGATTAAGTTATGATTTTAATGGGTACTTAGTATCCACTTCTATGATTGGAATTGCAAGGATATATTGATAGGCTTCCAGGTTGGTTAGCGAAAAATCTAATCACACCAGTTGATGTATTCGGGTAAACATTACAGGAATCCTTTGATCATAATGGGACAGTTTAGTGAAGTACCATGATACACTTTTCATATTTGACAACATTTTCCAGCCTTAAAATAAAGTGGCCCCAATACTAAGTGACAGATGAAATTTCTATATAAATGTATCAAGTGTCAGCAGTTTCAACCCTGACAGTCATGTCATAAAGTTTTGAAACCGCCAATATTTCTTTTCATAATTGGCAGGTTCAAAAAGAATATTGCCTGTATCTCTATAAAAAAAACGTTATTTCTGGTATAATTTTGGAAACGGTGATCAAGTCAGCTTGCTTCTTACTGAATTATTTGACTTGACCTTTGCTCACCCAGTTTCTTAGGCTGTCTTTTTCAAAACGCCATTTGTTAAGGACCTTCTTGCCGGGGATTTTTCCGTCTTTTGCCAGTTTATAGATGGACCTTTTACCTACTTGCAGGTATGAAGCAGCTTCTTCAATAGTAAGTATCTCTTTCTCCATGCGACCCTCCTTGTATATGCCTTTTGGTATTTTATTATTGTTTGTATTATTGCACTTTCTGTGCCAAAATACAGCAAAGAAAAGGTATTCAACGTTATTTCAAATGGTTGCGAACTAATGAAAGACAGCATATATAAATACAGGATAAGATTGGACAGAAATTTGACGCTACAACTTTTTTTTTAGTGACAGTTTAGCCCCTTTTGATGCTGATTTTTGGCTATTGACGTAAATTCTTTCTGTGACTATATTTCCCCAATGTTTGATACACCAGATTCTATCCAGGATGTCATTGGAGAAGGTGGGACCCTATCCCGTTTTCTCAAGGACTTTGAATTTCGCTCTTCCCAGATCCAGATGGCAAGATTGATTGAGAAGTCACTTCTGAAAAAGATCCCGGTCATTATTGAGGCAGGAACAGGAACAGGTAAGACTCTGGGTTATCTTGTACCTCTTGTAATGAACAATAAGAAGATAGTAATATCAACAGGGACAAAAAATCTTCAGGAGCAGATCTTTAATAAAGATATCCCACTTCTTCTGGAGGCCACAGGGCTTGATGCAGATGCTGTTCTCATGAAAGGCCGAAAGAATTACCTCTGCCTTCATAGATATCATCAGAGGCTTTCTTATCCTTCTATGTTTGAATCTGAAGAGAACATAATCAGGAAACGTATTGATCAATGGTTGAAACGAACTGAATTTGCAGACCGCGCCGAACTTCCATGGCTGGCTGATGATGAACCTTTGTGGGATGCGATTTCAGCTACTTCTGATCAGTGCCTGGGTTCTGACTGCCTTCATTTTAAAGACTGCTTCCTGAATACCCTTCGCAGAAGGGCGGCGCGTGCAGATATAATTATAGTGAATCACTACCTGTTTTTCGCGGATCTGATGGTAAAGGAGGGAGGCTTCGGAGAAATCATCCCCCGATTCCAGACCCTTGTCTTTGACGAGGCCCATCACCTGGAAGATATTGCTACCGCATATATTGGCGAAAGCCTTGGCACAGGGCAGTTGATGGATCTTGTCAGGGACATTGAAAAAGTTATAGAAAAGCAAAAGGTTAGTGGAAAGACAGAACTCTCCAGCAATTTAAACCTGATCAGAACAGGAGTAACACATCTTTTGAGTCTTTTTTCAGAGGTCAATGAGCGGGGTCGCCTTGATGATGATTTGCTTCTAACAGTGGACCAGGGTCCTGGCCTTGATATCAAGTCAGGACTTGATTATATCTTAAATAAATGCGTCCTTTATGAGCGCGAAAGTTCATCCATGAAAAGCTGTTCCAGCAGAGCAGAAAAGTTACTATCATCGCTTTCAAAGGTTTTTTCTTTGAAGACACCTGACTGGTTGGGGTGGTATGAAAGGAGGAGAAAAGGGATAACCTTTCATGCTTCCCCGCTTGATATTTCAAAGAAGATGCAGGAACTGCTCTATGATAAAACAAACAGCATTGTCTTTACCTCCGCAACACTTTCGACAAATGGCAGGTTTGATTATATCCGATCTCGTTTGGGCCTGCTTGAAGAAACTCTTGAAGGAATATACCCATCTCATTTTAATTTTCGAAGCCAGGCTCTGATGTATGTCCCAATGGATATGCCTGATCCCAGGGCTTCTGACTTTGCCTCAAAGATGGCTGAAAGGATCATGGATATATTAAAAATAAGCTCAGGTCGTGCCTTAATACTTTTTACGAGCTATAACAATCTGAATTTTGTATATGGACAGCTTAAAGATAAGATTCCTTATACTATTTTCAGACAGGGAGAAGCCCCTAGGTCAGTACTGCTTGAAGAATTCAAGAAAGATACACATTCTGTGCTCCTTGCCACAGGTTCTTTTTGGCAGGGTGTTGACGTGCCTGGCGAAG
>JAFDJA010000002.1:0-49696 GCA_019307745.1 Deltaproteobacteria bacterium
AAGGGTTATACCGCGCTCTCCCACCCATGTTTCATACCCGTCAGGCAGGCTGATCACAAAGTCGTGCAAATATGCTGCCTTTGATACCTCTTCAATCGCCATTGGATCAGCATCGGTAACACCATAGGCAATGTTTTCGCGGATCGTATCAGAAAACAGGAAGATGTCCTGCTGTACTATTCCAATGTTTTTGCGCAGGGAGGCAAGCTTCACATCCCGGATATCTACTCCATCTATGGTAATGCTTCCAGAGGTGACATCATAGAATCTTGGGATAAGATGTGCCAGTGTACTCTTGCCACTACCCAGGCTTCCCACAAGCGCGATCAGTTCTCCAGGCCGTGCGGTAAAGCTTATATCTTGAAGGACAGGACCTGAAGCATCATAGCTGAAGCTGACATTATTAACAGAAATTTCGCCGTTTACATCAGACAGATCTATTGCATCAGGTTTTTGTCCTACAACAGGTCTTACATCAAGCACTTCAAAGATCCTTTCACCTGCTGATATGGCCCTGGGAATACCCTGTGTGAGTCCTCCAAGACGTCTAACTGGCACCACCAACATGCCCATATACATGATGAACTGGGTCAGTTCACCAATAGTAAGGCTTTCATTTATTACCTGGAGCCCTCCGTACCACAAGATAGTCGCGGAAGGGACGGTAATCAGGAATGTCAAAAAGGGCATGTTTAAGGCCCTCATTCGTGCAGCTTTGATCTCATTATCAAAGAGTCGATCAGTCTCCAGTTGAAATTTTTTGTTTTCAGCGTTCTGCTGACAGAATGATTTGACTATCCTTGCGCCTGTCAGGTTTTCCTCAAGGATATTCCCCATAAATCCCAAAATTCTTTGTGCCTTGAGCATGATCGGACGCAGGCGCAGGCTGACAATAACAACCCTGTAGCCGATTAACGGAATAAATACCAAGCTCATCAATGCCAGTTTCCAGTTCATTATGATCAAAAAACACGAAATGCCAGTGAACAGTATAGCCGTATGTAACACGCTAATAACACCCCTGGCGAAAAGTATGCGGACCGCTTCAACATCTGCAGTGGCTCGGGACATGAGTTGGCCAGTTTGGGTATTGTCATGATAGGCAAAGCTCAGACGTTGGAGCTGATCATAGATATTGTTTCGGATCGTATAGGAAGCTTTTTGAGAAAATACATCACTGCAGTAAAGGTGACCAAAAAAACAGAGTCCACGTAGCACACTGGCGCCAATGATCGTCCCTGCAGATAAAAAAAGGTATCGGACCTCTCCATGGCTGGCAACTGTATCAATGGCCCTTTTGATGATCTCAGGTACAAGCATACCAAATATAGTAGATCCTATCATGCACAGGGCTGCTATGCGAAGCCAAATTCGGTATCTTTTCCCCAATGCCAATAATCTTAATAGAATAGTCATGCTATAAACCATCTCTGCATTGACCTGACATAACCAGAATCAGGCCGGTTTTTTAATATGGTTCTTCTCCGGGTCAGTTGGGAGAATAGTGGTCAGCGATTCGAGAATTTATGCTAAAGCCTGATCCTCTAGTGGGGTTCAGATTAGAGTTCAAGTGTCTATTTTCTAATAGTTTGATCTGTAAAAGTTCAAACTTGACTCAATAGAAATTGTAAAATCCTCATAGAATCTGTCCAATGGTAAGAGGTAATTATTCTGTTCAAACCATTATACCTAATTAACACTCCAGACTGTGTTAGGATATAATGCCATACACGGATTATATAACTGACTGGCGTGTCCTCAAAGAGGTGGTCATGTTAAAAGGATGAAACCGGTTTGTCAAGGAAGGTCAGGCTAAAGTGAATTATGAATGTAATAAAGATTTTCAACCCAGATTGTACAAGATATGGTTGCTGTGCTGCTATCTGGGCTGAAAGATAGCGTTATACCAGGCATATACATCATAATATAGTTTTTCCGAAGTATTGTATGTTAATATCCTTTGACTCTTAGATTTTATTTAAATATACTTGAATGAAATAATTAAAGTTTAAAATGCCTAAAGTGCTTTAAAATTAATTTTTTTGGAGACTGATAATGGGAAGGGACAATAAAAAGGTGTCTGTTTATTTGATCCTGGTTTTTGTGCTTATTACTTTTATTTTCATTATTGCTGGAATTTTTATGGCGAGAAAAACATCCCCTGATAAGTTTACGACAGGCCAGGAGATAGCCTCAACCATTATTGAATTCTGGACTATAGAGACACAGTCTGACCGTATGAACACCATCCGACTCCTTGCTGATACCTTCAACGCTCTTAATAAGGGGATTACAATCAAGCCCGTACCAGTGGACGAAAATATCATGTCTTCCCAGATGGCCGCGGCTTCGGCTGCCGGGAATCTTCCCGGAATCATAGAGGGGAGTTCTGAACTGATGCTTGCCTTTGGTGAAGAAGGCATCCTTGACACAAGGTCGGCCACGTACATAGTCGGCAGGATAGGAAAGGATAGATTTTTTCAGGGGGCTTTAAAGATGGTGGAAAGTCCTGAGCCGGGAATTTATTACGGTCTTCCATTTCATGGCTGGGTACAGGGGATCTGGTATAGGGCGGATTGGTTTAAGCAGGCTGGACTTGATCCGCCTGACACATGGGAAAATATCATTAAGGCCGCAGGGAGATTCCACAATCCCGAAGAGAATCAATATGGGCTCCTGATTGGGACCAAACCTGAGAACTATGCTGAACAGTGTTTCACGCACCTTGCCTTGTCAAACGGGGCAGCAGAATTTAACTCAGCGGGAAGGCTTATCTTTAACTCAGATAGGATGCTGGAAACCCTGGAGTTTTATGCCAGACTTGCACAGTACAATCCTCCGGGCCCACAGACATGGCGGAGCAGGGATTACTACCTGCAAGGAAAGATGGCCATGTTTTTTTATTCTACCTATATTATGGATGACCTGACCCTTGCAGAAGTGGCAGCGGATTCACTCACAGACACGAATTTCCCGGAACTCAAGGCAGGGGTGTTTGATCCTGATCTGGTGAATAATACCAGAGTGGCTGCCATCATTTCTAATATAAAACCTGCAGGTTATGGATCAATAGTCGCACTGGGACTGATAAGACAGGAGGATAAGGCAGGAGGTGAGGCTGCTAGAAAATTTGTGGAATTTCTGTATCAACATGACAGTTACATAACATTCCTCCACATGGCACCCGGTGGAATGAATCCCATGCTCAGAGACATCGCTGCTACTCCTGAATATCTGAACGATCCAAAGGGAATCTTCAGGCGTTTTGGCAGGGACAAGGTACAGGAGGTTATGTCCGGAATAGACAGCATAGGATCATTTACAACGGTTCAAGGCAGAACATTTTCAGAATCTGGAAAGATATTTGCCAAACAGATCATTCCTAGGATGATCTATTCAGTAACTATTGAGGGCAAAGACCCTGAAGAGGCGATTTCATGGGCAGAAGAGCAGATGCGACAGGTGATCGGACAGTAGGCTGCCCTGAAACCATGGGGTGGCATAATTCCATTGTCTTCCAGGGTCATTATCTTTTACCTCCTGGCCCTGTCAGGACGAATTAGTGTATTTCATGTGCCGAAGCAGACTGAGATCTAATTTTCATTTATTGGTGGAAACTGAATAATGTCTATCTCAATCGCCCGACAGGAGTCTAGGCTGGGATGGAAACTGGTTGCTCCCTGTATAGGTGTTATTGGCCTGCTCATAATATATCCCCTGGCGTACAATATCTATTTGAGTTTTTTTGACGTAAGGCTGGCAGGGGACAATGTTTTTATTGGTCTTTCCAATTATGAAAGGCTCCTAAAGGATTCGGGATTTTACAGGTCATTACTTACTTCAGCAGTCTATCTTTCTGGAACGGTCTTGGGCTCAACCCTGATGGGCCTTTTTGTGGCGCTGCTTATGAATCAGCAGTTTCCATTCAGAAATACTGCAAGGGCCATTATTCTGCTCCCATACTTCGCTCCGGTAATATCTGTGGTGTTCGGATGGCAGTTTATCTTTGACCCGGTGAATGGTATATACAACCATTTTGTGGTAGACATCCTCAACATAACTGATGTGCGCCGAAACCTCATAGGCGACCCGGGCACCGCCATTGTTGTAGTTATTCTCTTTGATATCTGGAAGCATTTTCCCATATCCTATCTCCTTATACTATCCAAGCTGCAATCAATAAACAGAGAACAGTATGAGGCTGCATCCATTGACGGATGCGGTCCTGTTTCCAGGTTTTTTCATGTCACGCTACCGGAGCTGTATTTTGTGCTGGGCACGCTTGTGATACTGAGACTGATCTGGAATCTGAACAAATTTGAAGAGGTATTCCTGCTTGCTCCAAATGTAAAGACCCTGCCTGTCTTTACATATTATTCAGCCTTTACAGGGATCATTGACCAGGGATTTGCCGCCTCAGTCTCTGTTGTACAACTTATTATCCTCTCTTTCCTCATCTTTTTTTATGTTAAAAAGGTTTTAAGGTGGTGACAGACGATGATCAATAAGAGGGGTTTTTTCCAGAATATAGTTCTTGCACTGACCCTTGGCATGGTTCTGCTTTTCTGCGTGTTCCCATTTATCCAGATATTGTCCACCTCCCTGAAATACCAGCCGGACTGGGGGAATCCTTCGCTGGTTCCCCAGAAGATCAATCTTGAGGCATATAAAGATATTCTGGGGCTTATGGATAGAAAGGTTCAGATCCCTGACCAGATAGGTAGGCTGCTGGACAATTCCATGCTCACTGAGGGGCAGAAGCAAGAGATTCTTGCCAAATATTCTGATACAAATCCGTTTCCTTTCCTAAGGTATATGTTAAATTCTTTTCTGCTGTCCATATCCGCCGCTACTATATCGCTCCTGCTTTCTGTCTTTGGCGCCTATGCGTTGAGCCGACTGAGATTCATGGGCCGGAATATGGTTCAGAGAAGCGTCCTTTTTGTATATATGATCGGAGGTGTCCTGCTCATGGTGCCACTCTATCAGATGAGCGTGAGGTTGGGCCTGGCAAAGAGTGTATGGGGCTCCATGGTCAGTCTCCTCCTTATTTATATTGTCCAGACCCTGCCTGTTTCCCTGTATATGCTCGGTAATTATTTCAGGACAATCCCCTATTCTTTTGAAGAGGCGGCTATGGCAGATGGGTGCTCAAGGATCCAGTCGATCTTTTATATTGTCCTGCCTTTGTCAGTGCCCATGCTGGTTACAGTCTTTGTGTACTGTTTTGTAATTGCATGGAATGAGTTCCTGTTTGCATCAGTCTTTTTGAGGCAATATCATGATTTTCACACGTTGCCTCTGGCACTACAGTCCTTGTTTGTCTCAAAAAACGCTATCTGGGACAGGATTATGTCCGCATCAATGCTGACACTGACACCAGTGATCCTTTGCTTTATGTTTGCCTTGAGAAATCTCACAGGGGGGTTTACTGAAGGAGGGGTGAAGGAGTAGAGGTAAGAAGTTTGAGATCATAGCACTAGTATGAAATAATATAGGAGTGGAAAACTACTGGCAGGAAAAAATGGCGAATATAAGGTTAAAAAATATCTACAAGAGTTTTGATGGGCTGGAGGTCCTCCACAACCTGGATCTCAAGGTTGTGGACGGGGAGTTCGTTGTGCTTGTGGGTCCTTCAGGGTGCGGCAAATCCACCACCCTGAGACTGATTGCAGGACTTGAGGAGGTGACTTCCGGAGAAATTCAAATCAATGATAGGGCAGTGAATGACCTTGAACCGAGGTATAGGAATATAGCCATGGTATTTCAAAACTATGCACTCTATCCTCATAAAAACGTGAGAGAGAACATTGTTTTTGGACTTCAAAGGGCTGGCGCATCAAGAGAGCTTATTGCGGAGCGCCTGGGAAAAGCTTCAAAGATCCTTGGGCTGGAGGAGCTGCTGGATCGAAGGCCTTCTCAGCTTTCAGGAGGCCAGAGACAGCGTGTTGCCATGGGCAGGGCCATTGTTCGGGACGCTGATGTCTTTCTCTTTGATGAGCCCTTGAGTAACCTGGATGCGAAACTCAGGTATCAGATGCGTTCTGAAATAATCCGCATTCATCGAGAGTACAGGACTACGAGTATATATGTGACTCATGATCAGACAGAGGCAATGACTCTGGGAGAAAGAGTAGTTGTCATGAGAGATGGTATTATTGAGCAGCAGGGAAACCCTATGGAAATATATCTGAAACCTGCCAATATTTTTGTGGCAACCTTTATTGGCTCTCCATCAATGAATATCCTTGACGCACGGCTCTTTCCCGGATGGGTTGAAGTGGGTGAGCAAAGGCTGCCGTTGAAGAGGAAAGTTGATCAAGGCCATATTCTGATACCTGAACATGGCAGGGATATCAAATTTGGTATCAGACCTGACTTTTTTCTTGATGCTCGTTTTTCAAAGAGCAGGGTAGACCTGGCAAGGATTGAAAATGTCAGAATAGACCTGGTTGAATCCCTTGGTTTTGACCGTGAGTTTAGTATTCATGCAGGGGGACAGGCCATGAAGGCCAGGCTTGATCTCAGGACTATGGCTGGAGAAGGAGAGACAATAGACCTGTGTGTTGATATGGATATGACACATTTTTTTGATCCGGATACAGGCAGGAATCTATTTGTCTGAGACTCTCCCGTTTACATGAACACATCTCTCACATCCACCCCCTTCTAAGCATCCGGGCCATTTTTATAGACAGTCAGGTTTTTTCTTTACAGTATTTGGTCTGAAATGTTCGGCAGTCTCCGAGAGCATCAGATCCATCCTGTTCAAACATACGGTATATTTGCATTTCAAATGAAAAAATTCAATGCTTTAGTATAATTATATGAATCTTCCAGGAAAATGGGAGGGGTTTCCCTAGTACCTGTTGATTGTCCTCGATTTAATACTAAAATAGCTTGGCGAAAACTCGCTTTCCGTTTGTTTGTTCTCTCATATTCATAGACAAAACCTGTGGAACAGGGAGATACCCCCTTAAAAAACCTTACGGTATCCTTGTTGGGCCACCTTTATCCTATTGGAAGTAGCTTGACATGCTTTTATAAAAATGTATAATTGTGGCGAATATCAAGACAGGTAATTGGAATTATAATCATTTTTTTTAGGAAAGGCATATGGTTTACTGGCGTACCCCATTGGACGCGCAAGATATCCAGATCACTAAGGGGTCTGTACATATAATAGAAGATCGCTGCAAAGGTTGCGGATACTGCATTGAATACTGTCCCAAGGATGTATTGGAATTCTCTGCCGAGTTCAATCAGAAAGGTTATCACCCGCCTTCTGTGAAAATGGCTGATGACTGTGTTAACTGTCATTATTGTGAGATCATCTGTCCTGAATTTGCCATCTATTCAAAGGAGGTCCTCTGAATCAGACTGTTTTAACAGCCGCTTTCAGACAGAATCGTCCACTTAATGGTCAGCAGTGTTATTTATCCAGCTGATCTGATCCCGTTATATCCTGTCCCTGGTACTCCACTCGTCCTTACTTTGTGGCAATTTACGGGTTAGACATTCCTGTATTTATTTATTCAGGGGATAAAGGGCCAGTACATTTAATATCATATTTTAACATGGAGAGAAGGCTACAATGAGACCAGCCGTTTTAACTGGTGAACATTTTATAACAGGAGATGCTGCCTGCGCAGAAGGCGCGTTAGCTGCCGGTTGCATGTTTTTTGGAGGGTATCCTATTACTCCTGCTACTGAGATAGCGGAGCATATATCTGTCCATCTTCCTGAAATTGGCGGGACATATATACAGATGGAGGACGAAATAGCTGCTATAGCCTCTGTATTAGGCGCATCCTGTGCCGGACTTAAAAGTATGACCGCCACATCAGGCCCGGGCTTCAGTTTGATGATGGAAAATATCGGTCTTGCAGTCTGCACAGAAACTCCCTGTGTAATAGTAAATGTGCAGAGGACAGGTCCCTCCACAGGTCTTCCAACACTGGGTGCCCAGGGAGATATGATGCAGGCAAAATGGGGATCCCACGGGGACTATGAAATTATTGCCCTGGCACCATCATCACCCCAGGAGATTTTTTATCAGACCATCACGGCCTTTAACCTGAGTGAGACCTATCGCGTCCCCGTAATCATCATGACAGATGAGATGGTGGGACATCTGAGTGAAAAGGTTATAATACCAAATGCAAGAGAGATCAAAACCCTGTCAAGGACAATGGCAAAAGGCAGAAAGGACAGGTTCAAGCCTTTTGCCCCCGGACCGAATGGCGTTCCTCCCATGGCGGTTGCCGGAGGTGGTTATAATATCCATGTTACGGGTTTAACTCATGATGAACAGGGCTATCCTGATATGTCAGTTGAGTGTCACAGGCAAATGATGGAACGGCTTATAAATAAAATCAGGCTGAACCAGGATGACATCATTCAGACCGAAGGGTATCGGCTTGAGGACGCGGATATTGTAATAGTCTCATATGGTGTATCGTCAAGGACAAGTCTAGCTGCTGTTGATGAGGCACGCGCCCAGGGTATAAAGGCAGGGCTTCTGAGGTTGATCACTGTCTGGCCTTTTCCGGAAAAACTGATAAAGCAACTTTCTGCAAGAATAAAGGGTTTCGTAACCGTTGAAATTAATCTGGGACAGATTCACCTGGAAGTAGAGAGATGCTCCGGCGGCAAGGTTCCTGCCTTTCTGGTCGGGCATCCGGGCGGGACAATAATAACCCCGGACGAAGTGGTAGAGACTTTGAAGCAGGCTTTTTAATTATAGATGGAGTAGATATGAATCAGCCAGGAAAACATATTAATCATCCCCTTGACAGCCTTCTGAGAACAGACCGGATTCCCCATATCTGGTGTCCAGGCTGCGGTGTGGGCACGGCCTTTGCTTCATGTCTAACGGCCATAAAGGTCAGCAGTATAGATCTGCAAAAGACCGTTATGGTCTCTGGAATTGGCTGCTCAGGCCGTGGCGCAGGATATGCGAATGTCGACTCCTACCATACTACCCATGGCAGGGCAATACCATTTGCGACAGGTATGAAGATGGCAAACCCTGAACTTAATATGATTGTATTCAGCGGTGACGGAGACCTTTTTGCCATTGGTGGAAATCACTTCATACATGCGGCCCGCAGGAATGTGGACATGACAGTTATCTGTATGAACAATTTCAACTACGGCATGACAGGGGGTCAGGCAGCGGCCACAACACCCTATGGGGCAAAGACAACAACATCAACAATAGGAAACCCGGAGACACCTTTCAATCTGCCACTTCTCGCTTATGCGTCAGGTGCCACCTATGTTGCCAGGTGGACTATACTCCATACACGCGACCTGATTGACTGCCTTGAAACGGCCATACTTAAAAAAGGATTCTCATTTATTGAGGTGCTGGGTCCCTGCCCTACGAACTATGGTAGGAGAAACAAAGAGGGGACATTTGACACCCTTAAGATGTATCAGAATAACACTATAATCAAAAATGACGCTGATCCTTCTGAACTTGATATCGATTTTAACAGGGGCGTAATCCTTGGTAAATTTGTAGATATAGACAAACCTGTATGTCTGGATCGATATAACAAAATTTACAGACCCCAGGAAATCAGTGAGGATGGAGCAGATTGAACATGTAATTAAACAGAGGCAGACACAGATTTAATCCTGCCCAAATTTTGTCAGGATGGCAGGGGAAATATACTGTGAACCGGGTACTACTGCTAGGACCTCATAATAGTTTAAACCAGAAAATTGGAATCATAATATGGCTCAAACAGACACAGAGAGTATAAAAAAGGAAATTATATTAACCGGATTCGGCGGTCAGGGGATCGTGCTTTCCGGCAAGGTAACTGCACAAGCTGCCTCCCTTGGTGATAATAAGCAGAGCACGCTTGTCCAGTCCTACGGTCCAGAGGCCCGCGGAGGGGCGTGCAGCACATCCGTTGTTATATCTGACGATCCCATACACTATCCATATGTAAGAGAGCCGGATATCCTGGTCTGTATGTCACAATCAGGTTTTGATAAGTATTTTTGTCGGCTGAAAGAGGGAGGGACACTGCTCATTGATCAGGACCTGGTCTCATTCAGAGATGAAAACCTGAACATGTTTGCCATCCCCAGTACCCGCATGGCTGAAGAGCTGGGGAGAAAGATGATGGCGAATATCATCATGGTAGGTTTTCTTACAGCCATAACAGGTGTGGTCTCTGTAGAGGCTGCTCGAAAAACAGTGCTCGCATCAGTACCTAAAGGGACTGAGGAGATGAATATGACGGCCTTTAATAAAGGGTATGATTATGGTCTTGCCATCCTCAAGGCACGGCAGAAAAAGGCTGAAGGAAAGGCAGGATCCTTGAAATGAAACGAGAGAAAAACCGATTGTATAAAGTTATGATCATTGGGGCAACACCTGCCGGAATAGCCGCAGCGGGTACGCTCGGTGAAATGGGGATACCCGTAACCCTGGTGGATACTGAACCTGATCTGGACAAAAAGTTGTCAAAAGAGGAATGGAAACTAGATTCAGGACTTAGCCTTAACTATGCTTACAGATCTGACCTTATAAGGATTTTGAGGAATCCTGACATTGATTTAATCATACCAGCCAATGTGAAGTCACTAAGACACACACCCCAGGGATTTCGGGCAAAGATAAGGCGCTACCAGACCTTTGTGGATTCCCAAAAGTGCATCCTGTGTGGTCATTGCTTCGAAAACTGTCCTGTTACAACGGTGGAAGGCAACAAGCCACTGAAATATCTTGGAAGAAGCAGCCTGCCTGGAAGACCTGTAATAGATAAGAAACGACAACCTCTATGTCAGACAAATTGTCCTTTAGGTGTAAATGTCCAGGGATATATTGCACTCTCAAAGGCCGGGAAATATCAGGAAGCCCTTGAGCTGGTCAGAAAAAACAATATCCTACCAGGCATATGTGGCAGGATATGCACCCATCCGTGTGAAGATGCGTGCAGGCGTGGTGAACTGGATGAACCCCTGGCAATAAGGGATATTAAAAGATTTCTTGCTGATTATGAGCTTTCCAATAATCGTGATGCAAAAATCCCTATGATCGAACAGAGGCCGGAAAAGATAGCAATTATAGGATCTGGTCCTTCCGGTCTGGCCGCTGCGGCGGATCTTGCGCGCCTCGGCTATCAGGTAACTGTATTTGAAAAAGAGGCAGAGGCAGGAGGCCTTCTGAGATACGGGATAGGACCTCACAGGCTGCCCAGGGAGATACTTGATAAGGAACTGGAACAGATTCAGAAACTGGGTGTCCTGATAAAGACATCTCATATGGTTGATTTGACATCGGGGCTGCAGGACCTGAAAAGAGATTTCCATAGCGTTATCCTGGCAATCGGAGCATGGGTTGATCGCATGCCAGGTGTTGAAGGAGAAGATCTGGACCATGTTGATGGGTGTATATCATTTCTGTCAAAGCTATACAGGCGTGCTGAAGAAGAGAGGGGATCAATTGTAAAAAAAGGTGAAAAAATCGCAATTATCGGAGATGGCCCATCAGCCTTTGATCTTGCCAGGGTACTGAAGAGGCTTGGCGCGAACGTTACGATCCTTTCCTGGTTTCCAGAAGATATCATTCCTGCCGGGAAGCATGAGATCAGTGAGGCCAGAGATGAGGGGATAGAGGTTCTGGATCGGATCCAGGTAATCAAATATACAGGACCTAATGGCAGGCTTAAATCCCTGCGGTGCAAACCGACAGAGCCTGGAGAGCCGGATGACATGGGGATACCATGGCCTGTGATAGTTTCAGGAAGCGAGGCGTTTGATCTCAAGTTTGACAGGGCCATTATAGCAATCGGACAATTAGGGCCATTCATGCGGGAGGGCTCAATCTCAGGAATAACCACTTCTACTGGCGGCTATATCAGTATTGACGATCACATGCATACAGACAGCAAGGCCTTTTACGCGGTAGGAGATGTCACAACAGGACCCTTATCTGTGGTTGAGGAAATGGCCAGTGGACGATCTGCCGCAGGATCAATACACAGGGACATCACCGGTGAAGACGTCCTCTCCAATAGGACCTTAAGGCCTGAAGATATGGAGTTTTCTGAAATACCGGCAGACCTCCCTTCTCTTGCCCGTCCCGTTATGGCTGAAAAGCAGCCCGCATCCAGGGTCGATAATTTTTCAGAGGTGGCCCTTGGATTGAGTGAAATACAGGTCCGGACAGAGGTTGAAAGGTGCCTTCAATGTGGAGCATGTTCGGAATGTTTTGTTTGCGTAGAGGCATGTAGCGCAATTAATGCGGTCAACCATTCTGAACAGGCCAAGGAGATTGTGGAGCAGGCAGGGGCAGTGATTATTGCAGATCCGAAGGCTGCCCCCCCCATAAAAGGAGAGGATGTCATCAGGGCCTATGGTCCAAAGAGTGCCAGGTCCACACCCCATGATATGCTGGCCTACGGCTTTGCAGCTGCAGCCATAGCAATGAATTTTATGGGTGGCTCCCCTATCAGACCAAAAGGATTGAGTGTTTCATTTTCTCCCCCTGAACAGGAGCTCTCTCCTGAAATCCGTACTGGTGTCTTTGTGTGTAAATGCAACAGCTCACATGGCTGGTCTGATGATATGGACCGGTTTGTGGAAGGTCTGCACGAAAGGGATAATATTATCCATGCAGAGGCAATAAACTCCGCCTGTATCCCTGAAGGTTCAGCAGCTATCTTAAAAACTATCCGGGAGAAAGGTATTACGCGTATGGTTCTTGCCTCCTGCGTATGCTGTCCACTGGATTTCATCTGCAGCGCATGCACTGACCAACGCAGTCGTCTGAAAGATGCCCTTTTTAAAGAGACAGGCATCAGCCGTTCTATGGTTGAAACGACTAACCTGAGGGGAGAAGCCCTGTCATATCTTAAATATGATGCGCCAGAGGCAATAAGGCGTTTTAAAGGACTGATAGAAAGGGCAATAACCAGGTGTGTAAAGTTACAGCAGATGCCATCTCCGGTAAGGAGCTATAATTTTTCAACCGCGGTGGTAGGTGATTCAGAAGCTGAGGTCAATAGTGCCTGTATGCTCGCTGAAGCGGGATTTGAAGTTTATGTATTCAGATCCCTTGATAAGCTCATGCCTGACATGCTGTCACATCCAAACATTTACTGTTTTGAAAAATCACTGATTAAGGGCATAAGTGGTACTCTGGGAGATTTTCAAGTATTTGTGGAATCTGATGATCTACCTAATATATTTCAGGTTGGAGCAATAATCCTAGGAGAAAAATCCAGACGTACAATACCGTATATCAATGAGGAAGGGCTGCCAGATACTACAATAGACTCTCCAATACAGAAGCTCGGACATTCAGGTGTCCCGTTTCTGTATCCGGGAACAACATCAATTTCAGGTCTTTTTCTTGCGAGCCCTCAAGGAGTTCGCATCTCCGAGCGGAAAAAGGGGGCTGCAGCCGCAGTACTTGCGGCCTCAGTAATGCCCCGCGGTCCCAGATCCAGTAAGGGTTACATGGTTGGAATCCACAAGGATATGTGTCGTGGATGCGGACGATGCGTCAGGGCGTGTCCCTATCACGCTATCACCTTGCAAAATAATTCCGTTGGCGGATGGTACGCGCAGGAGGATGAGGCATTATGCAAGGGCTGTGGAAACTGTATTTCTGTGTGTCCTTCAAATGCCGCTGACAGTCCGTACAGAGACCGATTCTATCTGGAGCAACTGATACAGGAGGTGCTTGCCTGATAGCAGAAGAATGGGTTTGAGAATTGCTAATTTCCAAAACCAAGTAATGCCTGAATATTGCACCAGCGGTCTCATAAGTCTTGAATCGTATTGCTGTGGCTTCAAGGCATGAGTCTAAAATTCAGATAATAATATATAAACTCAGATAGGTTAATTTAATGAACAACGATAAATCCAGAACCACAACAAACATCATCCTTTTCCTCTGTAACTGGGGACCTCACGCAGCGTTTCAAAAGATTACGGATAACGGCGGCAAGATACCTTCATGTATTACAATGGTAAGGATTCCATGCACAGGAAGAATCAGCAAGGCCCTATTGCTGAAACCCTTTGAGATGGGAGCGGATGGTGTAGCCCTGGTTGGGTGTGAACCAGGATCATGCAGGTACGGGCCGGGAACAATAACCGCGAGAAATAATTCAGAGGATATTCGAGGTATCCTTGAACTGCTGGGACTTGGAGAAGAGCGTATGCGTCTTGCCACCTTTCTCCCTGATGAATCTCAAGAGCTTTTGGATTTTTTAACGGAATTTGCAGGTTATATCTCATGCCTTGAAAAGAGCCCTGTGACACCCTTTCCAAAGGAGATTTCCTTTGAGTTGGATGCGGAAGAGGTAAAGGATATTGTGACTGCCCATGATATCTATTCCTGTCAGGACTGCGGAAAATGTTCGTCTGCCTGCTCCCTGACACTTGCGGGAAAGGATTTTTCTCCACGTGCGATGGCCAGTTCCATCATTGCGGGAGATTACACATCTACCACTGTACAGAACGATGTTTGGTCCTGCCTTACATGTGGATTGTGTTATGATCGGTGCCCGTCAGCCGTGAATTTCCCTGATTTTATTTGTGATATGCGTTATGTCCTGAAAAAAGGTGTTGTTAAGGAGTTTGATTCACATGGCGGGTTTTTCCAGTCTCTAATGAGGACAATGACATCTGAAAATCTGAAAACAAAACATTGGAACTGGCTGCCCGAAGAGATACAGGTTGACCCTGACAGCAAGAGATATTTCTTTGGAGGTTGTGCCCCTTATTTTGACCTTTTTTTCAGAAAGCATCTGAAAGGCCAGACCAGCAACATCCTCGTGGATGGTCTCAGGCTTCTTAACTTTTTTGATATAGTGCCCGCGATTATAGAGGATGAAAGATGCTGCGGACATGACCTCCTCTGGGCAGGAAACAAAAACAGTTTTTTAAAGTTGGCCAGACTCAATGCAGACCGTATGCACGAGCTGGGTGTTGAGGAGCTTATAACCGCCTGTCCTGAATGTTACAGGACATTCAAGCATGACTATCCTTCGAAAGGGATCGAGGTCAACTTTAAAGTCACTCATGTTTTCGACCTGCTTGAAAAGGAGATTGACAAAGGGGCAATAGGATTTGAAAAATTAGACCGTAATATTACATTTCAGGACCCATGTAGGTTGAGCCGATTTGAAGAGCGTGCTGATCTGCCCAGGAAATTGATCAACCGGCTGGATTCTGATTCGTTTAATGAGATGCGAAACAACAGTACCAGCGCGATCTGCTGCGGTAACAGCGCCTGGACGGGGTGTGATTCGTTTAGCAAATCGCTTCAAGTGAAACGGCTCAAAGAAGCCCATGACACAGGTAGTGATCTGCTCGTTACAGCATGCCCCAAGTGCCAGATTCATCTTCGTTGCGCAATGGAAGATCCTTTTCTGGAAAAGGAGCTGGAAATGGAGATGATGGATCTGACAAGCCTGTTGGCTAATACGATTCGTTGGGAGTAGTTCATCATCGGAGTCGTGTGAAATAAGTTGTATTTTTCATATCTCACTGTGATTTATAGGACCAGAAGGGAAGAGGTATTGAATATCACCATATCCGGTAATTTGTTTTGGTCTCTCAGGGTTTAATTCCCCGCGGTTTGCCGCGATAAAATAGAGATTGTCATGGTTGATATACCGCTGCTTTGAGACGGGGTAGCTCATTATTTATATCCGAACTATGAGAAATGGATATTGAAACAGAAATAAGACGAGGGGTAAAAATGGAAAATTCTATGATTAGTAATGGTTTTGACAACGTGGCAGAGCAGCCCCGAATAGGTGTCTATGTCTGCCATTGTGGGCTAAATATCGCACAGACTGTAGATTGTCCGGCAGTGGCGGAATTTGCTGCCGGGTTGGATAACGTGGCAGTCTCAAAGGATATAATGTATGCCTGCTCAGAGCCGGGTCAACATGAGATCAAGGAGGATATCCTTGATAGCAAGCTGGATAGAGTCGTTTTAGCCTCTTGTTCTCCGAGGCTCCATGAACCGACATTCAGGCAGGTTCTTAAGGAAGCTGGCCTTAATCCATACCTTTTGGAGATGGCGAATCTTCGGGAGCAATGTAGCTGGGTGCATATGGGTGAGCCTGAGGATGCCACGGATAAAGCAAAAGACCTCGTGAAGATGGCAGTATCCCGAGCATCTCTGCTCCAGCCCCTGGAAGAGGATACCATTCCTTTGACAAAAAAGACCCTGGTTATTGGCGGAGGTATCGCTGGAATTCAGGCCGCGCTGGAACTGGCAGATAACGACTATGATGTGATACTGGTGGAAAAGAGGCCGTCGATCGGTGGAGTTATGGCTCAGATTGATAAGACTTTTCCCACCATGGATTGCTCCATCTGAATACTCGGTCCTAAGATGACGGATGTCGGTCGACATCCCAAAATAAAACTCCTCACCATGAGTGAGGTCATGGGCGTTAAGGGCTCTGTGGGTAATTTCAAGGTGAATGTCCTGAAAAAGGCCCGTTATGTGGAAGAAAATGAGTGTACTGCATGCGGAAAATGCGCGGAGGTCTGCCCTGCTGTGCGGCCCGATGAATTTAATCTAGGGCTTTCATCACGCAAGGCCATTTACATATCTTTTCCCCAGGCCGTCCCATCTTCCTATGTTATAAATGTGAATGAATGTCTGGGACACAATCCCATTGTGTGCGGTAAGTGTATAGAGGCATGCGATAAGGAATGTATCAATTTCCACATGTCTGATGAAGAGATCGAAGAGAAGGTGGGCTCGATTATAGTGGCAACAGGCCTTGAACCTTATGACCCCACCGCCATGGATGAATATGGTTATACCAGGTTTGAAAATGTCCTTACCAGTCTTGAATTTGAGCGTATTATCAATGCGGGAGGCCCTACTCAAGGTAACCTTATTAGACCAACAGACAGGGAACGTCCCAGATCAGTAGGCTTTAGTCAATGCGTGGGATCCCGTACACTCAGAAAGGGGAGCAGCTATTGTTCAAATATCTGCTGTATGAATACAATCAAAAGTACCTTGCTGATCAAAGAGCACTATCCTGATATAGATATCAAGGTATTTTATATAGATATCAGGTCATCCGGGAAGGGATTTGAGGACCTGTACAGGAGGAGCAGAAAAGAGGGGGTCCAGTATATAAGGGGGTTGCCAGGAAATATAGAGGAAACAGGGGAAAAGGGGTTGATGGCTGCTGTTGAAAACATCGTAACAGGCAAGCTGGAAATCCATGACCTAGATATGCTGGTCCTGTCCCAGGGAATACAACCTGCGCCCAGCACCCAGAGGCTTCAGGAGTCACTGGGGCTCCAGCTCACATCTGATGGTTTTTACCTTGAGGCCCATCCAAAGCTTCTGCCTGTGGATGCTGCAACACGCGGTATATTTTTCGCTGGATGTGCTGAAGGGCCCAAAGATATCAAAGAGAGTGTTACCCAGGGTTCTGCTGCCGCAGCTCGAGCCATTCGTTTGATGCACAAGGGGAGCATCACCACTGAACCAATAATTTCTCAGGTAGATCCGGAACTGTGCAAGTTCTGCGGAAAGTGTGCGGAAGTGTGTCCGTATAATGCCATATCCATTGATACCAAGAAGAGGATACCTGCTGAGGTCAATACGGCATCATGTGCAGGATGCGGCACTTGTGCGGCAGAGTGCGTGTTTGATGCGATTTCCATGAACCATTTTACAGACCGACAGATACTTGGTCAGGTCGATGCCATGCTTGAGGAAAAGACCGATGAAAAAATTCTGGTCTTTGCGTGTAATTGGTGTTCCTATGCGGGAGCAGACAATGCCGGTGTATCCAGGTTCCAGTACCCTCCTAATATTAGGCTGATCAGAACCATGTGTTCAGGAAGAGTTGATGAAAAATTTATATGGGAAGGTTTTGAAAGGGGGGCTCCGATAATTCTGGTCAGTGGGTGTCATATAGGTGACTGCCATTATATAGATGCCAACCAATGGACTGTAAAACGTATCCAGAAGATACATAAGAAGATGGCAAGGATGGATATTAGGCCTGACAGGCTCCGGCTTGAATGGGTTAGTGCTGCAGAGGGTGTCCGCTTTGCCGAGATAATGCGTGATTTGGAGAGACTCCGTAAGGAAGTAACATCTGAAGAGATTGGAGAAACAGTCCGTATACTCAAAGAGCGAAAAAATAACTCTAAATAGCGATTGAAGGGGTTGTTAAGTAAACAGCATAAGCGGTCATACTTGGGAGCACATCCTGTTCAATGCTTAAATGTTAATTTATTTGCTTTCTCAGCACTGGAGAGCAATTAAATGTAATAACCCTTCTTTCACTAAGAATGAGATCGCTCCCGGTTGCGGGGTTTCTTCCCCTGCGTTTCCCTTTTTCTTTGACACAGAATTTGCCGAATCCGGATATCAGGACAGCCTCTCCATCTTCCAGAGATTTTTTCATTATCTCCAAAAGATCTTCAAGCATGTCACTTGCCTTTTTTCGCGTCAATCCTGTTGCTGTTAAATTTTCAACAATATCCGATTTTGTAAGCGTCATATCCTCTCCTGTATTCCCCTGAAAATCGTTCATTTAGCACAACATCGAAATTATGATTCAGAATTATTTAATTATTTCTCCTAATTTGTTACCAGTTTTAATCAGGATGATACATGGGTCCCATTTTTTTCCTTTCCAGATTATCTTGCCCAAATCAGTTGTCCTGAAATTCTCACATTATTTTTAATTCTGATAACATATTGCTTTTATGATGTAAATAGCTCATTTCAATTTTAGATAAAAAAAATAAGGAAAAAATCTGAAATTTATCGGCATAAATCCCAATCGGGAGAGACAAATTGGCTGTCTTAGGTGATCATCATGGTCATTTTAAGGAAGTCGACTCCATTGGTTTTTTGGAAGCATGATTATGTGATTAAGGAAAAACTTATTTTTGGGCATAAAATCCCGTCCAAGCGGGAACAGACTTCGGAATTATCACTCAGGCAATTAGCAGTTTTGTGCCTGGCATTTTTTTATCTGTGTTGGCATATAGATTGCAACATAAACCAGGACCAGGAGACTGTTCTGGGAACAACATGTTCTTTATATCCAGGATAGTGACATTAAATTAAACTGACTAAAAACCTTTCTTGATGTGTGCAAGCCATGGATTTTAGATTCAGCCAGTTTTGCTGTCTGAAAAAGGATACCAGGATCACAATAATTCACATATGCAAATATAACAGGTATACAATTAAAGAAAAGCAGGATTCAAGATAGATTTTTCAGGGAAACAAATGTGGAAAATAAATACAAGACAGTTTGAAAAACTCAGCAAACTTGTTTATCATGAATGCGGTATCAACCTGCATGATGGCAAACGAGAACTCCTCCAGGCAAGACTTGCAAAAAGATTACGTAATACCGGCATCAACTCTATTGACAAGTATATTAAAATCATAGAAAAAGATAGTGATGAGCTGATAAATTTTCTTGATGCAATATCAACTAACCATACCTTTTTTTTTAGGGAAAAACAGCATTTTGAGGTCCTTCAAAAGGGGCAGGGGAAAATATGGTGCGCTGCATCTTCAAGCGGAGAAGAACCATATTCCATAGCAATAGACTGTCTTGAAAAGGGATTCAGCCCTGATATTCTTGCAACAGATATCTCAACCCATGTATTGCGGATCGGCACAAGAGGTGTTTATTCATTTGATAGAGTGAAGCAGACTCCTCCGTATATATTAAAGAAATATTTTCAAAAAGGTCATAAGAAGTGGGATGGTTATCTCAGAGTGAAAGATAACATACGCAGAATGGTGTTACTTCAGAGATTCAATCTCCTCACCGACCCTCTCCCAACAGGAATATTTGATGTCATCTTTTGCAGAAATGTATTAATATATTTTGACGGTATTACAAAAACGAAGGTTGTGAACCGATTATGTCAGGTTTTAAAACCAAATGGATATTTTGTAATCGGAGGGGCTGAAAGCCTTAATAATATCAATCACAAGTTGCAATATGTCAAGCCGAGCATCTATGTGAGAAATTTTTGAGTATTATGTTGTCAACATCATCTTTATCGTGAACATTTCCATTCTGCAATAGGAGCTGAAATATGACAGATGATAAGCGAAAATTCACACGGTTCCCTTTTAATGCAAAAGCGGAATTAATTGTGGAGGATACCAGGTATGAGATTAAGGCGATAAATAATCTCAGTATTGGAGGATGTCTTCTTTTTGTTACACCAGATCTGAAGTCTGAGACCTTATGCCAGTTGAGGATTCAACTGGGAACCACAGGAAATGATCCGGCTGTAGAGGTTGAGGGGAGTGTTATCCGCTGTGCGGATTCAGAGGTGGCAATTAAATTCGTACGGATCGATCCTGAAAATCTTTTTCACCTGCATAATATTGCCCGTTACAACAGTTCTGATCCCGAAAAGACAGAAGAGGAGATCAAGAAGAATCCCGGGATATGTTAGCCTTTTGTGTTCCATTTGAGCTATACTCCGGACAGTGTTGATTTTGAACTGTTTTGGAGTCAGTCTATGACTGTATTCCCTCTTTTTTACATTTCTTTAGGCTCGGCTGGTCATTTACTGCCATGTTTAATCCTGTTTGAATTTTTTTTGAGATATCCTATTGACGAAACCGCTCTATTCTAATAAAAATTTGTCTTTTTGTAAGGATCTAACACTTTGAAAAAAAATATTTATAATCATTTGATAATTAATGTCTGAATCCTGTACCATTTGTCCCGCCATGGGGGCAGGCTGCAGCAGATAAAAAGCGCAGAATCCAGATAACAAATAATGTATTACACTTTGTATATATGAATCATGATAGCAATAATAGATTATAATGCGGGCAATCTTACGAGTGTTAAACGGGCACTTGATTTTCTTGGACAGAAATCAGTAATTACCAGTGATTTTTCAACAGTGGTTAATGCTGAGAGAATTATCTTCCCTGGTGTTGGGGCTGCGGGGAGGGCCATTTCTGACCTTCGTCAACGAAAACTTGACAGAGCTATTCTTGAAGTCTTTAATTGTGGCAAGCCTATTCTCGGCATATGCCTTGGCACTCAAATTATTATGCAAAGGAGCCAGGAAAACAATACTGTATGCCTTGGATTAATAAAAGGCGATGTTAAACTGTTTTCTGAAAATCTTTCAGACGGGCAATGTGGTCGGCTGAAAGTACCCCATATGGGCTGGAACAGTATTAGATTGAATAAGGCCCATCCCCTTTTTGATGGGGTCGATCCGTCCAGTGAGTTTTATTTTGTTCATTCTTACTATCCAGTGCCTGATGAACAAGATAAAATTCTTGGTGAGACCTCATACGGGATTCAATTTGCGTCAGTCCTCATTTCAAAGAATCTGATTGCCATGCAGTTTCATCCTGAAAAGAGCGGAAGACCAGGCCTGAGGATACTTGATAATTTTTGCAGATGGAATGGAAAAGGTTATGCTGAGTAAAAGAATAATACCCTGCCTTGATGTTCGTGACGGCAAGCTGACAAAAGGGGTTAAGTTCAAAGGAAACGTTGATATAGGTGATCCTGTTGAAACAGCTGCCCGTTATTATGAGGAGGGTGCGGATGAACTGGTCTTTTATGATATTACAGCATCCCATGAGAAACGGGATATAATGATTGAAACGGTAAGGAAGGTCGCTGAAAGGATATTTATTCCTTTTTCCGTTGGTGGCGGAATACGTACAGTAGAAGATATGCGTGAAGTGCTTCTGGCAGGGGCTGAAAAGATCAGCATAAATTCAGCTGCGGTAAAAAATCCTGATTTAATTTCCATGGGTGCTGAGATCTTTGGCAGCCAATGTATCGTACTGGGTATGGATGTCTTGAGGGTGTCAATATCTGAGAAGATCCCTTCAGGGTATGAGATTGTTATCAACGGAGGCAGGGCACATACCGGGATTGATGCTCTTGAATGGGCAAAAAATGGGGAAAACCTCGGAGCTGGAGAGATATGCCTAAATTCTATTGATGCTGACGGTACCAAAGATGGATATGAGCTTGAGTTAAGCAGATTGATCTCATCCAATGTAAAGATACCGGTTATTGCTTCTGGCGGAGCTGGAACTCCTACACACCTCTTTGATGTTCTCTCAGAGGATAAAGCAGATGCAGCGCTTATTGCGTCTATGACACACTACGGGACATACACTATCAGAGAGATAAAAACCTATCTCCATGAAAGAAAAATCAAGGTCAGGATGAATTGGTAGCTCAGTCAGTATCTAGTAACGGTTTCATCGGTTATCCAAACAGCCGGACATATAAATCCTCCGGTTTAGTGGTCAATGCATATAACTAATAGCCTCTCGTCGATTTCGTTTGATTTTGTCAGTATCAAGCGGTTGCTATCTGCCGCGGCTTGAAACCGGAAATCCGTCCTGTGATCACTGGATGGGACTGAGCTCTGAAGAGTGGAGAAATCGGCAATTCTACTGGCATGGAAGACCTTGTCTCCAAAGGAGAGAAGGAAATCTTTGCTGTCCTGCCGGGACTAATAACTTTGTCTCCCCCCCCAATCCAGTTTAACGGGAAATGGGATTATGTCACAATAAGGGTCAAACTTCCAATCTTTCAAGGATTTTCTGCGTCTCATTAACATGCCCGCTGGACAATCTGGATTAAAATGTTTTAAAACACGGACCAGTTTCATAAGCAGTCTATAGTTACAATAATATTTGCATCTTTAAATTATACATGTTAAAATTGCACACTTATTTTGGCCTCTATTTATTTCAGTATCTTTTTAAAGAGATTAATTTTATATGTCCTATTGATGTTAATGGAAAGGCTAGAGGCTCAGAAGCTAAAATTGGACATGATCGGATATCAAGGGGGATCAATTATGGCGAAAATACTGATCGTTGATGATGAAGAACATATCCGTTTTTTATATTCAGAAGAACTGAGTGAGGCTGGCTATGAAGTAATCACTGCTGATAGCGGACTTGGTCTTATTGAAAAGATAGAAAGCGAAAAGCCTGATTTGGTAGTCCTGGATATAAAAATGGTAGACTATAACGGGCTTGATCTATTGCAGGATATACGCAATAAGTTTTATGATATGCCTGTTGTCCTTTGTACTGCCTATGATACATTTAAGGAAGATATGAAATCCATTGCAGCTGACTTTTATGTAATTAAGTCATTTGATTTGACAGAGCTTAAAAGCAAGATTGTAATGGCGCTGGAGGCAGGGTCAAGCCCAGAATAAAACATTTGATTGAACAAGGCAAGCATCAGGCTAAATCATATGGGTGATTTGGCCTGTTTTATTTCAGGAAACAGTAATAGCTGATATCTATTTATGATACTTTGTGCCCTTCATAATAGTAAAGGCTCTGTATATCTGTTCAATAAGAAATAGTCTGCACATCTCATGTGGGAAGGTGAGTCTTGAAAGAGAGAGAACATCATCGGCCTGGTCTATAATTCCCCGTGAAAGTCCCAGTGGCCCTCCTATTATAAAGTTGATCCATCCCCTCTGGCTGGTAGACAATTTTTCCAGCCAGAATGAGAATCCTTCTGAGTCATATTCCCTTCCCAAGGGATCAAGTGCTACCAGATAGTCATGTGGCACCAGTTTTTTGGTAATTGCAAGTGCCTCTTCAGCAATAATATCCTTTTTAGGCCGTCCTTTTTTTATTTTGGCTGGTTTGACTTCAATCCACTCCACTCGGGCATACTTTTTAAGGCGGTCCAGGTAAGTCACCTCCCCGTCACTGAGGAATTTGGCCCTTGTTCGATCAACTACCAGAAATTTGATTTTAAGCATCTGCCTGGCCGATCCTATCTGAAATAATCTGTTTCAGGAGAGACCGCACTGCCAGAGTAATTTGAGACTGTGCCGCCCGGTAATGATATAATGACTTCCCAAAAGGATCAAGAATGTCGTCTACAATCTGGCCTGATGATATGTATCGACCAAGGAGATGGATCTTTTCCTTTTCCTCCGGCCATTTTTTTTCAATTGTTTCCTTATGGCCTTTTTCCATAACCAGGACGATATCTGCCCAATCCACATCCTTTTTTGTGATCATCCGAGCCCTGTGATCATCTGCATATATCCCCATCTTTTTTAGGAATACCACCATTTCAGGATCACCAGGGGTGTCAGGGTAAGCGGCAACTCCTACGGATGTGACAGCAACATTTTTTACTCCGTTGATGCTCATTTCATTTTTTAAAAGCCTTTCAGCAAGAAAACTCCTGCTGATGTTTCCTGTGCATACAAAAAGGATATTTATCATTTTGCTTTTAGACCAAGGATGCCGGCTATTTCAGCTGACATCTCATGAATATATTTCTGCAGCTCCTCGCCTTTAAGTGGTCTGCCACGTTCAGGATAATTCTTCAGGTTTTCAGGCCTGACCAGAACTGGGGCGTTTTTAAATTCATTCTTGGGTTTAATCTTGAATTCAGGGGGAAAACTATCTTCGAAGTACATTTCCTGAAATGTCAGGAATTTGAGCATATGAGCAGTTGAGTCCAGGATACATGTCTCGTTATTCAGGATAAATCCCTCGGTTTTGGCTTTTTTCAGCCCTGCCAGGGATTCTCCTCCCTGAGTACACACAATATTTCCATTCCGGTTGGCAATGATCATAGAATCCATGATATCCTGCTCTGTGACCTGTACTATAAAAATTTTCAAGTCATCAGCTGCATTATTATACTCTTGAAATAGTTTGATGACTCTGGGCATGGACACAGGATTCCCTATCATCGCGGCCTGAGCAACACTGGAGTTTACTGTAACCGGTTTGAATCTGCGTTTGTCCGGGATCGATTCCAGATAATATTTGTAGACCGGATCTGCATGTTCAGACTGTACGCCGATGATCTTGGGCAGACCATCTGTAATCCCGGCCTGGAAAAACTTTAAAAAACCATTCATTATTGCGGTTATATTTCCAGCATTGCCAATGGGTAATACTATGACTTTATCAGCTACTTCATAATCAAAATCCTGGGAGATCTCGTAGGAAAAAGATTCTTGACCAAGGATACGCCAGCTGTTTTTGGAATTAAGTAGGGCAACATGATAATTATCTGCAAGCGCTTCCACAACCTTCATGCAGTCATCAAAAACTCCCGGGATTTCAAGCACTTTTGCTCCGCTGCCAAGAGGTTGGGCCAATTGCTGAGGAGTAACTTTGCCATGGGGGAGAAGGACCGCTGACTTTACAAGATCCGCAAGATAAGAGGCATAAAGGGCGGCTGATGCAGATGTGTCACCGGTAGAGGCGCATATGGCAAGCAGGTTATCCAGTTTGTTCTTGCTGGCAAAATAATTAATAAAGCTCAGTGCGCATGCCATGCCCCTATCCTTAAAGGAGGCGCTTGGGTTTAGACCGTCATCCTTATAATAGAAATTCAATCCAACCATATCTTTAAGTTGCTCATTTGCCTCTACCATAGGGGTATGCCCCTCACCCAGATAGACAATGTGTTCAATGGGAATCACTGGTGCAATAAATTCATAATAGCGGAATATCCCTTTCAGGGGTTGATAGTTAAGCATCCTGCGGTAGTCAAAAACCTTCCGCCATGTTTCTCCGCCAATCTTGCTGAGACGATCAAAATTGTTGTCTTGGAGCATAAGTACACTCCCGCAATCTGGACAGGTATAGAGCAGGCGGTCTATGCTTGACTCATTCTTGCATTCCAGACATCTGTAGGAAATACTACCATCAGATTTGGGTATTAGATACTGTTTTACATCTTCAGGAAATTGATCAATCTTCATTGTTTTACCCGTGGTCATTGAATTTATTCTAAGCCTATTACATAATTGTTCGTATTTCAACTTAAAGAATTGGGGGTATATAAATTATATCTTGAGGAGGAAGTCTGAAAATGTTAAATAAGCTAAGCTGAACAATAAATAATCAATAATTTTTCGATTGGAATCAATAAATATATTCCGGGACAAAAAAATGATAATAGAACAGGCAAAAGATGTTTTGAGGATAGAGGCTGAGGGAATCATGGATCTTGTGGACCGAATTGGCCCTGAATTCGAAAAGGCGGTTCTGATGATTTTCAAGGCAAAGGGCAGGGTCATACTTACGGGTATGGGTAAATCTGGAATAATATGTAGAAAAATTTCTGCCACCCTTAATAGTACAGGCACTCCATCTCTTTTTATGCATCCTGCTGAAGCAATCCATGGAGACCTGGGCATGGTTGCCAAAGATGATATTGTTCTTGCTATTTCAAACAGTGGACAGACACTGGAGATAAACAATCTATTGCCTATACTGAAGAAAATGGGATCAAAAATCATCGCCTTTACAGGAGATCCTGATTCATCTATGGCAAGGGAGAGCGATATTGTCATTGATGTTTGTGTTGAAAAGGAAGCCTGCCCGATGGATATTGTCCCAACTACAAGCACCACCGCGGTACTCGCCATGGGTGACGCCTTGGCTGTTGTGCTGATAAACCTCAGGCGGTTCAATAAAAAGGATTTCAAGCGATTCCATCCGGGTGGCAGTCTTGGTGAGAGGCTTTCAATAAAGGTCAAGGAAGCAATGATCACAGATGATTATATCCCTATGGTAACCCTTGGTTCTCAAGTAATAGATGCAATCAAGGAGATGGATTCAAAAAAAATTGGGGCGACTATTATAGTTGATAATGATAAAAGACTGGCCGGGATATTGACAGATGGGGATCTTAGAAGAGCTCTTATTTTACATGACTCAATTCATTCCCTAAAGGTTGAAGAGATTATGTCTGATTCTCCCAGGACTATAGACGAAGATATGCTAGCGGCAGAGGCACTTGGTATCATGGAGCTATATGAGATCACCCACCTTATCATTCTCGACAAACAAAAGCGAGTAAATGGTGTAATTCATCTGCATGATTTGCTGGGACGAAAGGATTTTAAACTGAATGGCGGTTTTATTCGACATTAATTGCAGCTGATAAAACATGGTTTTTCGGTTAGCTGATAGAATAGAGCATTGATATTTTTTTCAAACTAATTTTCATACTTACTTAAAAGCAAATAAATCTTCTTAAGTAGAAGGTTTTCTTGACATTTCCTTTGAAATGGCTTATAAGTTTTAGTGAATTTTTCGAATCTAGTCAAGATTCCACGGATACAATCATTTAATTTCTATAATTTATAAGGAGTAAATATTATATTCATTGTTCTTTTTTTAAAAGGCATGTGATATTATATTAAGGAATTAGAACTGCTAGGCAATCATTTCACTGGATAATTTCAAATATTAAGCATATAAAAAACCTGATTTAAGGGAGTGATTATGAATAGATCAGATTTAATAGAAATATTGAGCAAGGATTCAGGATTAACAAAGAGGATGGCTGAAGAGATCGTAGATTCGGTGTTTAACTCCATGACTAACTCCCTTGCCCGGGGTGAAAGGGTTGAAATTAGAGGATTTGGAAATTTCAAAGTCAAGGCTTATGATGGATATACCGGGAGGAATCCCAAGACCGGAGAACTAATAGAAGTAAAACCAAAGAAAATGCCGTTTTTTAAATGTGGAAAAGAATTGAAAGAGAGAGTCGATCATCTTTAATCTAAATTTCACTTGATAGGAGGTTATTATGAAGCAGTTAAAAGAAGATATTCAGGCTTTATCAAAGATATTGAGACAGTTGACAAAGAAGACGGAATCTATGGGCAAGAAGCTGGCCAAACTTGAAATAGCTGAGGCCAAGAAATTAAAGGCCAAAGCAGCAGCAAAAAAGACGGTAAAAAAAGTAGCAAAGAAAAAAACCGTCAAAAAGGCTGCATCAAAAAAGGTGGCAAAGAAAAAAATTACCAAAAAGGCAGCACCGAAAAAAGCAGCAAAGAAACCTGCCAAAAAGGCAGCACCGAAAAAAGTAGCAAAGAAACCTGCCAAAAAGGCAGCACCGAAAAAAGCAGCAAGGAAACCTGCCAAAAAGGCAGCACCGAAAAAAGCAGCAAGGAAACCTGCCAAAAAGGCAGTCAAAAAGAAAGGCGCAAAACCAACCGCCATTGAGATTGTCAGCAAGATTATCAACAGCAGCAAAAAGGGCGTCAACATGGATCAGCTCAAGGCAAAAACCGGTTTTGACAGTAAAAAGATCTATAATGTCGTTAACAGACTCAAAGTTCAGGGCAAGATTAAGAGTATAGGTCAGGGAATATATACTAAAAAGTAGCCTCTACTCCTGATTTGCTTTGATTACACCAAGACTTTGTATTATTTTAATCTCTCAGGGCTTAATTTTCTACGGCTTGCTGAGATAAAAATAGAGATTACCAAGGTTGATACCCCTCTGCTCTACGGAGGGGTAGTTCATTAAATTGATATTAAAACCTCCTTCGCCTGAAAAGGCTATGGATTGAGCATTCTACATCGTATAGAGGAAATGATCAAAAAGCCCCCGCCTAAGAAGGAGGGGGCTTTTCTGTTTGCTTTTCCCCTATTATTGCATCGCTGTCAGGACTTATTTGATTCCAATAAAGGCCTTAGGCAGAGGTTTATAAGATGCCACTTGCAGCTTAGGTCGTTGGGATCGATCCATACCATTAATATTTTATCAAATAGCGCAGTAGATACCTGGTGCAATACTCAGGTACAAATTCTGTGATGAACTGCTTGATTAGAAGATTTGGAGGGGACTCATTATTACTGGTATGAGATGGTATTATCTATATTATAGGGGGGACAAAGCACATTTGGCAGTAGTAGCATTAAAACCAGATTGAAAAGAAGTCATTTATGAAAAAATATGTTTAAGGGATTATCTATTCCCAGCGAAAGGCTCATCCATCTGGAAGTCAGGGAGAAACATTAACTCAGTATCAAAGGGTTTGTTCCCAGGAATTTGAACGAACATATTCTTAAAGCCTAGGTCCATTGCATGTGAATAGACACAGTCAAATTCCTCTTTTTTAAGTGGCCTGTTCATATTTTTATCTTCATGTTGAAAGACAGGGTAGTACTGTGACATAAGGCTTATTGGCAAGTCGGCACCAAACTCAAGAAATAAACTGGTCAGGGCGTTCAAAGAGTTCTTGACCAGTCCGGGCAATATCAGGTGCCTTACAAGGACTCCTTTTGTGGCCAATTTTGAATTTTTTTTAAATGAATCAAGAAAACCCTTCTGTTTGATCATCTCATTGATAGCATAAAGAGCCACATCCGGATAATTTTTACAATTAGACAGTATTTTTGCCGCTTTAGGGTCAGAATATTTATAATCGGGGAGATAGATATCCGCATATCTTTCCGTCATTTTTAACATGGGTATGGATTGATAACCTGACAGATTATAGACCGAAGGCAGATCATATCCTTCTTTTTGAAGAAAACTGACCAGGCGGTATGTGTAAGGAAAAAAGTGATCAGGAGTAACGAAATTTATGTTATGGACTCGTGTACGGCTGATCATCTCTTCCACTCTAATGAAAAGTTCTTCGAATTCCATTGGTTTCCCCAGGTTGCCAGTGGAAATCTGATGGTTTTGACAGAATGAGCATCCCAGAGAGCAACCGCTAAAAAAGATGGCCCCCGAGCCCATGCTGCCTGAAATCGGAGGTTCTTCTCCAAAATGAGCACCAATGTGTGCGATACGAAGCAAATGAGACTGTCCACAGAATCCAATCGTCTCCATTCGGTTAACAGAACATTGTTTTGGGCACATCTTACAGTCCCTAAAAAAAACAGAAAAATTTTTAAGTTTATTTGTCTCTGCAGAAAAAGTCATATCTTAAATAATCAATAATTTTGTTTTATAGTTATATATAATCGAATACTTGATTCAATTTTTAATCATAATCATATAATAATGAATTGTGCAATAGGTGAAAAAACAGGAAATAATTTATGAAAGGGCAGTATTGAATTAGGTATGTCAATTTGTAACAGGTTTGGTTCTCACGGCTGATAGGATTTTCAACAAGAGGTAAGGCTCAAGGATGATAAAATCGTAAATGCCTTTTTCTTAAAACCACTATCAGTATTACTTCCACTCCCTAAAATGCCATACCCCTATTATCCTGACCAATAGGATGGTAAAAAGGGTGTAATTTTATCCACACCAAATAGCAAGGGACCTAATTATTACCATTATACATTTATATTATGGGCCAGTTATTTACAATATGGAAAGGCATGTTTTGGTATAGATGAAAGGCTTTTGACCCCGTAATAGTCGGGTTTTAAATGGAGTCTATCTGCGATGTTATAGATTTTGATGGCCATTTTTATAAGGTGTCGTTTTTGCCAGCATGTATGACATATGCCCCCTGTAACCTGTACATGAGAGTTGTCCTGAATAATGTCACAGCTCTGTACAAGATTGCAATCAGAGCAGACATGTTTGCTCCTTCCTTTGATGCATCCAAATATATTTTCACACATTATACAGTGACGTCTCATGTTTCTTTCCAACCATTTCTGTCTTAGGGGCCACTAAAGAAAAACTTGGCTGTTTTCGCGTTCAGTTGCGGGTCAGATTTAGTTGATCTGATCGAGCAAAATCCCAGGTATGGCAATTCTTTTTCCAGGGCTTTGCGATTGAAAATCAACAAAATTTAACTTGCTGATGAGGTGCGAAAGCATAAGGTTTTTTTGAATGAGCCCTTTGTGTTCGCGTGCCCATTTGTTATATCGGCAGGGATTGAACTTTTCTTAAATAAGATCTCATATACATGGTTCCCGCTATTATAAATGGGCGAATTTTATGCACAACAAATAGTGAGGAACCTTTTTGTTTTTTTCAGCAAAAGAAGGAAAAGAGTTGCTCACACCAAATAACAGGGGACCCAAATATGCAATTGCAATCGAATTTGGAAATCCAGCACCATATGCTCTGTAATCTTCTTGCTTTGTATGTTAATTATTATAGTGACATGCTCCAATATTAGGGATATATTGCTGCAAAAATTATTGATTGAGGTGAGAGGTGTCAGACCCAGATTCTGCATCAGCCTTTTAATGCGGTTTGAAAATTCAATTCCGATGTGGCAGGATAAATGTTCTCTGGGCTTCCCTATCCGGCATATGCGGGACATATAATGGGATGATTTCCCCTACAGGCCTGTTCAACAAGGAGTATATCCAATGAATAACATGCAGAGAACTTTAAAATCATCATTCAGTTTTTTCCCCGAAGACAGGTTAAATATGAATTTCTCCTGGCAGATCTGGTTTGTCGGGTGGCTAGCTGTTTTTAAGGCGATCCTTTGGCTGACTACCGATCCTGTCATGCCTGCAGGAGATCTACAGGTCCTCTTTTATAAGCATAGCCTCTTCACACTCCCATTCCTGATATGCGGAATAGGAATATGGAATAAAAGGAAATGGGCAATATTTTCTATTGCGGTTTTATGTACCCTTGAACTCCTGTTTTTTATGATTTACCCTGATACCTTGAAGAGCCTTGAGTTGGACAAGACAACATTTATTAGCAGGATTCTCACATTTTCTACATTTGTTATTAATGGATATCTGAGTGGTGTCTTTATCCTGTGTCTTGTGCCTGCCATGGTAAAACACACAAGGGAAGACATGAGCTGAGTTGTCCGGTTTGAATCCAGATAATGCAGTAGAAATCTACTACGGCTTGAGGCGTCCAGAATTTTTAGGTCGTTTGTTTGACAGTGAAGCTGTTTGCAAGCCCATTCTTCAGAGTGGGTTTCCATGTTCAGCGCTTCATTAGGAAGTCTACTGAATTATTTGCGTTAAAAGAGATAATTTATATCCCTGAGGCATCCTGGCAAATTGGGTTTATATGACCGGTGATCCTGATAATGGAGAAAATGGCATAGTCCGAATATCTATTGACGGAATCCTGGACTTGCATCTGTTTCAGCCCCGGGATGCGGCATCAGTGGTGGATGAATATCTCCGGGCATGTCTTGAAAAAGGGATTCATGATGTAAGGATCATTCACGGCAAAGGCAAAGGTGTGCTCCGCAGGACAATCCATTCCTTGCTCAAGGACCATCCTTTGGTCGCCGGGTTCCACCTGGATACTGGGCCCGCAGGCTGGGGAGCAACCCTTGTTCATCTTAAGTCTCCCTCTGACCATTAAATTCATCTTGTTAATCTTAGTTGAAACTGAAAAAATTGAGCCATAGGCAGCTGATAATAATCCCGCCTCCATTTTTAACACCTGCATATGAATAGCATCATATCATTATCCATCTCATGAAATGCCATGTTCGGCGGGCCTTTCAGACTGTGAAACTCCTTTCTTTTACCTTGACTATAAACCGTATTTGAATTAAGAAAGAATGCTTAATTTATTGTAATAATTCGCAAATATTATTAAGGGAAATAACAGCTCAGACAGGTCAATCAGATATATTATGGAAAAAACAAGCACAATAATCGAAGAACGAATGAAAAAGATTGATACGCTGAAGGAGATGGGGATTAATCCTTATCCAGCAGGGTATGAATGCGACACTACAGTATCAGAAATGATATCGCGGTTTAATGATATGGATAATGAAGACCTCGAAAAAGAGGTCTCCTCCTTTTCCCTTGCGGGCAGAATTATGGCTATTCGCAGCTTCGGAAAGGCATCATTTATCCATTTCAAGGACAGTACCGGCCGTCTCCAGGCCTATATTAGAAAGGATAAGGTAGGAGAGGAGTTGTACAAGGTATTCAAACTAATGGATATTGGTGATTTTATAGGTATAAAAGGGTCTGCTTTCAAGACGAGGACTAATGAGCTTACTATACTCGCCAATGAGATTACGTTATTGTCAAAATCCATGAAACCTCTTCCTGAGAAATGGCATGGGCTTACTGATGTGGAGACGAGGTATAGACAGCGTTATCTGGACCTTGTGGTTAATGATCAGGTCATGGATGTTTTTATAATGAGAAGTCGAATAATACAGACTGTGAGAAATTTTTTCCTGGATAAAGGATTTCTCGAGGTCGAAACACCTATGATGCAGCCTATACCAGGCGGAGCTACGGCCAGGCCCTTTAAGACATTTCATAATGCCCTGGGAATGGATCTCTATTTGAGGATAGCGCCGGAGCTGTATCTAAAAAGACTGGTCGTCGGAGGCTTGGAAAGGGTATTTGAGATAAACCGCAACTTCAGAAATGAAGGTATATCTGTCCAGCATAATCCAGAGTTCACCATGATTGAATTCTATATGGCCTATGCCACCTATGAAAATCTGATAACACTTACTGAAGAACTGTTTAATCAGGTCCTCCAGGAGACATTGGGAACCAATGTTATTGAATATCAGGGACAGACCCTGGATTTTACTCCTCCCTGGACAAGGATATCCCTGCATGATTCAATCAGGGATATAGGCGGAGTCGATGAAAAGGTCCTAAAGGATATGGATGCAGCTGTAAAATTCGCTGAATCCAATAATATTCCTGTATCTAGAAAAGATGGCCACGGGAAGATCCTTGCCAAGATATTTGACCAGTTTGTAGAGCCTGAATTGATAAATCCCACATTTATTACTGAATATCCCGCGGAAATCTCTCCCTTGTCCAGGAGGAATGACCAGAATCCCGGTCTGACAGACAGATTCGAACTCTTTATTGCAGGCAGAGAGATAGCCAATGCATTTACTGAGTTGAATGATCCTGTTGACCAGCATGAAAGATTCATGCACCAGGTTGATCTCCGCGAGTCAGGAGATGAAGAGGCTCAGTACATGGATGCGGATTATATTACAGCCCTGGAGCACGGTCTTCCTCCCACAGCTGGAGAAGGGATAGGGATTGACAGGGTCATCATGCTGCTGACAGATTCTCCTTCCATCAGGGACGTCATATTTTTTCCCCATATGAGATCTAGACAGGACTGACAACCCACGCATTAATTTTTAACAGCCGGTTCCTGATATCATAGATACCGGCAACAGGTCATTATGGTTTTTGAATTGTTTTTAGGGAAAAGATATCTGAAGGCCAAACGCAAACAGGCCTTCATCTCTATTATTACTATTATTTCTGTAATAGGTGTAATGGTCGGCGTAATGGCCCTTATAGTTGTATTATCCGTGATGAATGGTTTTCATGAGGACTTGAAATCCAAAATGCTGGGAGTAAACTCTCATCTTCAGATCAGGAGTTATGAGGGGGAAATCAGGGACTATAAGGAAATAATACAGGATATCAGCGGAGCAGAAGGTGTTGTTGCCATGACACCTTTTATTTTGAGCCAGGTTATGGTGGATAATCTGGGGCATGCTTCAGGAGCCATATTCAAGGGGATTGATACCCGGAGCGCCGGCAGTGTCACAGATATAGAATCTATGATTACTGAAGGGTTTTTGTCTTCACTTGATGAAAGAAAGGATGGACTTCCAGGGATTGTCATTGGTAAGGAACTGGCCAGACAGTTAAGTGCCTTACCCGGAGATATACTAACCATAATTTCACCCCGGGGAAAATTGACACCTTTGGGTCGAACTCCCAACAGTCAAAAATTCATTGTTACCGCCCTTTTCAACTCTGGAATGCTTGAATATGATGTATCCATGGCATATGTATCCCTGGAAAACGCGCAGGAATTTATGGGAATACCGGATAGAATAACAGGGATTGAGATTAAAGTCAGTGAGCTTGAAAATGCGGATCTTATAGGTTTATCACTTCAGGAAAAATTGGGATACCCGTTCTGGATGCAGGATTGGAAGGCCCGTAATTCCAGCTTTTATTCTGCTTTGGAGCTGGAAAAACTCGTAATGGAAATTATCCTGGCCATGATAGTTCTTGTCGCGGCCCTGAACATTATAAGCAGCCTTGTGATGATAGTAATGGAAAAGGGCCGAGATGTGGCCATTCTGAGGACGATGGGAGCCTCCAGGTTGAGTATAATGACTATCTTTGTATTTCAGGGAACACTTGTGGGTGTTATAGGAACCATAGTTGGTATGTTTTCAGGCCTTGGGATCTGTCATCTGATAGCTAATTATTGGCACATAGAAATTCCAACAGATTTCTATGGGCTAACAACCTTGCCGGTTCTAGTGAAACCAATGGATGTAATGTTTGTGACTGTGGCAGCCATAATAATATCTTTTTTTGCAACTATTTATCCATCCTGGTATGCCTCACAGCTGAATCCGGTTGAAACCCTGAGATATGAATAATTCCAGATGATTTTTTTTTGAGGATCAAAGTGCTCGAGCTTAAAGATATTCATAAGTCATTCAAACAGAACGGGAATGTGATACAGGTCCTGAACGGGATAAATATGAAGGTAAATCCTGGAGAGAGCGTGGCTATCATGGGCGCATCCGGTGTGGGGAAATCCACACTTTTAAATGTCATGGGAACCCTGGAGCCTCCCACCCATGGTGAAGTCTTTTTGGGTGGAAATAATCTCTATGCTATGCGTGAATCAGAGCTGAATCGGTTAAGAAACCGAAAAATAGGATTTGTCTTCCAGTTTCATCACCTGCTCCCGGAATTCAATGCAATTGAAAACACTATTATGCCAGCACTTATTGCCAGGATAAACAAAGATGAGGCAGAGGAAACTGCCAGGGATATCCTCTCAAAGGTAGGCCTTCAAAACAGACTGAATCACAGGATTGGCGAACTGTCCGGAGGCGAGCAGCAGCGGGTAGCCATCGCTAGGGCCTTGATTATGAAACCCCGGCTGCTGCTTGCTGATGAACCTACGGGAAATCTTGATAGGGTAACCGGCGGGGAGGTGATAGACCTCCTTTTACGTCTGAGAGAGGAATCTGATCTGGGTATGGTTATAGCAACACACAACCAGAAATTTGCGGAAAAGATGTCAAGACTCATGGAGATTGTGGATGGCCGGATTCAATAGCTGGTTCAGAACAGATAGATCCGGCAGAAAAACATCAAGGCGTTTTGTTGATATGACTGTTATCCTGTTTGTGCTGCTATCCTGCCTTATAATAGCTGCACCTGGTCATGCAACCGTAGAGGAGAGTATTGCCGTACTTCCTTTTAACACTGGTTCCGGTGCCATGGAGGATCTTTCCTATGAGATGCAGGCTATGCTCATAATGGACCTGAAAGAGAAGGGATTAGATGTTATTGGGGCAGACAGGGTCAACGGCTATTCAAAATCTTTTAAAACGGATCTCACCCGGGAGGATATTATAGAGATTCAAAAGGGATTGGAGGCGGACTGGCTAATCCTGGGAAACCTTGTCCAGACAGGGGTAATGACGAATCTTGCTATCAAGGCCATACACTTTGGTTCTGCTGATGCCCCGATTCTCATCTCACTTGTGGATGACAGCCCGGACGGACTTGACGGACTGTCTGAAAAAGTTGCCGTTGCTATCAGTGATAATATTAAGGGGATCATCCGGATCTCTTCCATTCAGATCAAAGGAAACAGACGTGTTGAAGGTGATGCCATACTGGCAGTTATAGAGAGCAGGGAGGGGGGGAAATATGACCCTGAGCTCCTTGACCGTGATTTGCGTTTTATCTTCCAGATGGGGTATTTTAAGAATGTAAATATCGTGGCCGAGGAAGGTCCTGAAGGCAAAATAGTCATAATCGAAGTCCTGGAAAAACCATCCATAGGCCAGATCTCATTTGAAGAAAATGATGTGATGAGGGATAATTTACTGGAAGAGGAGATCGCAATAAAGAGGTTTTCTATTCTGGATCATACGGAGATAATGCAAAACATCAATATGCTGAAGGATTTCTATCAGCGTAAGGCCTACTATAACATTGAAGTCACATACAGGATTGAGGAACTGCCCAATAATGAAGTCACATTGATCTTTGTCATAGATGAAGGTGAAAAGGTACATGTCAGAAATATCAGATTCATAGGGAATGTAAAATTTGATGATGATGATTTGAAGGATGAAATAAAGACCAATGAAAAGGGTTTCTGGTTTTGGCTCACCCAATCTGGAAAACTTGACAGGACTGAGCTGGAATTTGACATTGCACAGCTGAAAGCATTTTATCAGAGACAGGGCTATAAAAATTCAAATGTAGGAGATCCTGAAATAACCTATGATGAAAAGACAGGCCTGACCATAACCATAGAGATCACTGAGGGTGAGCAGTACACTGTCAACGATATCAATTTTGAGGGCGATCTGATAAAACCGGAATGGTTGCTCCTTAATGCGTTAAGTCTACAAAAGGATGATATATATAACCCTGAAATCTTATATGAGGATGTGCAATCGATCAAGACAATATATGGGAATGAGGGGTATGCTTATACAGATGTTGAGATATTTACCAATGACAGTGATGAGTCCGGCAGGGTGGACATTACCTATGATATTGAGAAAAAAAAGCAGGTCTATGTTGAAAGGATTAATATCACGGGGAATAGCAAGACCAGAGACAATGTAATACGAAGGGAATTTGAGATTGTTGAATCTGAGCTTTTTAGCTATACCGGGATCAAGGAGAGCCAGATGAATCTCTACCGCCTTGGTTTTTTTGAGGAGATAGAGTTAACTCAACAGGAAGGAATCAGGGATGACCTTGTAACCCTGGGTATAAATGTGAAGGAGAGAGCCACTGGATCATTAAGTGCTGGAATAGGGTACAGTTCCTATGATGGATTTAATTCAACATTTCAATTGTCCCAGGAAAATCTTTTCGGTAGAGGACAGAAACTTGCGGCCTCCGCCAGTTTTGGAAAACGGACGAGGCAGTATGATATAAGTTTCACTGAACCATGGTTTCTGGGCAAAAGACTGTCAGCAGGATTTGATATCTATGATATCAAGAACGAGTACGATGAATATACAAAGGAAAGTTTTGGAGGCTCGCTCCGTTTTGGGTTTCCCATCTCTAAGATAGATAAATTCACATGGGGTATAGTAAGATACGCGTATGACGAGGCTTTTATAACCATAGACAATTATATAAATGAGGAGGCAGGATATTATCCTGATACTCCGTCTTCTCTTGGGGGGGGGAATTCAGAGGCAATCCTGGATATGGAGGGCCAGCATGTTACAAGGAGCCTCTCCCTGGGGTTGAGCCGTAGCTCAAAGGATCATCCATGGAATACCACCAGGGGATCTATCAATAAAATTACGTTTGAGACGGCTGGAGGCATCTTAAAAGGGGATGTTGCATATAATAAATACGAGGCAAGATCAGCCTGGTACTTTCCTATATGGTGGGACCATGTCTATGTGATTCAGGGCAGGGCAGGGCTTGTTCATGAAAAGCCCGGCGGGACACTTCCTGTATACAAGAAATTCACATTAGGCGGAATGAATACTGTAAGGGGATATAGATATGGTACAATATCTCCCATGGATGGTAATGACAGAATTGGTGGTGAGATTATGTGGGTGGCCAACCTTGAATACAGAATCCCTCTTATAAAAGACGCAGGTGTGGTTGCCCTCTTTTTTGTAGACCTGGGAGGTGTTTCCACGTTGGAGGAGGGTTTTATATTTGATGGAGCCCCGGAAAACGGGTCAAGGGGATCAATCGGGACCGGGTTCCGATGGTATTCTCCTGTGGGGCCGCTTCGTCTGGAATTCGGGAAAAAGATGAACAGGCGTGAAGGCGAGTCCGCTGGGAATTGGGAGTTTACAATCGGGGGTTTATTGTAGGAGATTAATGTGATAGAGCCTGAATCGTTCAGTCAATAAATTGTGATCCATTTTAAGGGAGGAAGTATGAAGCATCTATTAAAAATAATAATGGGAATGATCCTTGTGGTAATGCTCTGTCAAAATGTATTGGCAGAAACTATTCCAAAGATAGCAATTGTGAATTTTCAGAAATGTATTGAAGGATCCCATGAAGGTCAGAAAAGGATTCAGGAATTAAAGGTTACACAGGAGGCTATTCAGCAGACTATAAAAGCAAAGGAGAGTGTCCTGAAGGGTCTGCAGATGGAGCTGGAAACAGGGTCGATGATGCTAAGCGCGGAGCAGATTACCTTAAAAGAAAATGAACTCAAAGAAAAATACGCTGAATACCAGACCTTTGTGCAGGAAAAAACAAAGGAGATGAATGCTGCTCATTCTGTAGCAAATGAAGCAGTAATAAAAGATCTTCTGAAAATTATTGAGAGGATTTCCAAAGAGGAAGAGTATGATATTGTCCTGAACAAAGATGCCAATATTTCAGGAATAGTGTTGTATGCTGATGATGGTCTGGATATTTCTGACAGAATAATTGTAGAATATAACAAGCTGAAACCTGTCCAGAAATAATCCTGGTCTGGGATTCGAATCCTTTTTGTTTCTTGAATTGGAATATACCAGGAGGCTGTTGTGGAAAAGAGACTCAAATATATAGCAGATCTGGTTAAGGGAAAGATTGTTGGAGACGAAGACCTTATAATTAATGGCGTTAATTCTTTGGACAGGGCTTCTCAAGGAGATATTTCATCCCTTTTTGATAACAGCTACAAGGACCTCGCCACACAGACAAAGGCCTCTGCCCTCCTTGTATCTGAAGAACTTGACCTATTTGAAGGCCCTCAGGTTGTGGTTGATAATCCCAAACTGGCATATGCCAGGATATCAGCAGTTTTTGCGCCTCCTGTTCCAAGGTTTCCTGGTATAAGCAAGGATGCCGTGATAGACAAAACCGCTGTAATAGGAAACCAGGTTTCTGTCTACCCCATGGCCTATGTGGGGAAGAATGCCGTCATTGGTGACAACACAATAATTTTCCCCGGTGCTATTATCGGAGAAGAGGCAAAGGTTGGGAGCAATACGGTTATCTTTCCCAACGTCAGTATAATGCATGGGTGTATAATCGGAAGCAATGTGATAATAAATGCGGGAAGCGTTATTGGAGGTGATGGTTTCGGTTTTGTAAAGGACAATTCAGAAAATATCAAGATTCCACAGGCAGGTATTGTTCAGATCGATGATAATGTTGAGATAGGAGCCAACAATACGATTGACCGTGCGGCAGTGGGTAAGACATGGATAAAAAGGGGGGTCAAAACCGACAATCTTGTGCATATTGCCCATAATGTGGTCATTGGAGAAGATTCTCTTATTGTAGGGCAGGCAGGGATCGCGGGGAGTACGGTACTGGGACGTGAAGTGATCATCAGCTCCCAATCAGGGGTTATAGACCACACGGATATTGGAGATAAAGCAATAATAGGTCCAAGATCCGGGGTTGTCAAACGTGTACCGGCAGGCGAGGTGGTAACAGGATATCCGGCCGTGCCTCACCGTTCATGGTTGAGGATGACCAGCTTGACAGCAAGACTTCCCAAACTCCTGGACCGCCTGAAAGAGCTGGAAAAAAGGGTTGAAGAATTGGAAAACAGGCAATAAATCAACCTTGACTTCGATGAAGATTTTAAATTCTTCAGGTCCCGCAAGACCGGGCTGATGACGGAATGCCAGCTTACTTTCAGTATGATAATGAAATCAGAGTAAAGAGGGAGAAACCATATGGAACTGCCAATCAATTATAAGGAGATAGTGAAATTACTTCCACATCGTTATCCATTTCTGCTTGTTGACAGGATTATAGAACTTGACCTTGGAGAAAAGGTGACAGGGATCAAGAACGTCACGAGTAATGAGCATTTTTTTCAGGGACATTTTCCAGATAATCCTGTAATGCCTGGTGTCCTGATAATCGAGGCCATGGCCCAGGTAGGAGGTATTCTGGCCCGACTCTCCATTGAAGACGAAATGAAGGATAAGGGCGACACCCCTCCGTCAATATTTTTCATGTCGATTGATAAAGTCAAATTTCGCAAACCAGTAATCCCGGGAGATCAGCTTGTCATCGAGGTCAAGCCCATCAGGACAGGATCAAGAGTCTGGAAGATGGAAGGAAGAAGCTTTGTTGAAGGGGCACTGGTTTCACAGGCGGAATTTATGGCTGCAATACAGTAATACCCTTACTATGGAGCGTAAAAATGGATATCCACCCCACAGCTATAGTAAGCCCCAAGGCTGAACTGGCCTCGGGCGTTAAAATCGGGCCGTACTGTGTTATCGGTGAGAAAGTCATTATTGGAAAAGACACTTTACTTGCTTCCCATGTAGTGATTGAAGGGCCAGCTACTATTGGAGAGCGAAATGTAATCTATCAGTTCGCGTCCCTGGGCACACCACCCCAGGATACCGGATATAGAGGAGAGGACACACGTATCGTCATTGGAAATGATAATGAGATTCGTGAGTATGTAACTATAAACAGGGCCACATCCAAACAGGATTGGGAAACGGTTGTAGGAAATAATAACTTTCTCATGGCTGCGGCACACGTGGCCCATGACTGTGTAGTCGGTGATCATGTGATCCTGTCAAATGCTGTTGCTGTTGCAGGGCATACCGTTGTCGGAGATCATTCTACATTTGGAGGATTTTCGGCAACCCATCAGTATATCCGCATTGGTGTACATGCCTTTATAGGGGGAAAGGTCGCAGTCACCCAGGATATACCTCCCTTTATGATGGCATCAGCAGGACCGGGTGGAAGGGCCAAATTATTCGGGCCGAACCAGAATGGTCTTAGACACACTGGATTTTCCAGGGAGGTCATTGCAGGGTTAAAAAGGGCCTATAAGATCATATGGCGGGATAATAGAAGTTTTAAAGACGGCGTAAGGCAGGCTAGGGAGGAAATAGAGCTGTTCCCGGAACTTAACACACTGCTGGATTTCATCGAGACATCAAAGAGAGGTGTTGCAAGATAAGCTGTTTAAACTTTGCTTTAAATATAAGACTTTCAGCGCTTTGCTAAGATACCGCATACGGATTCAAGTATTATATTTGTAAATATCTTTTAGATAATATGACCGAAAAAAGAGAAAGTATAGGTATTATATCGGGTGGAGGGCAATTCCCGCTGCTTGTGGCTGACTCCATACGTCGAATGGGGATGAGGGTCATTGCGGTAGCCCATGTTGAAGACACAGATCCCTCTCTTGAGGAAAAGGTAGATAAAATTATCTGGATAAAACTCGGGAAGCTTGGCAGACTGATCAAGGTTTTCAAACAGAATAATGTGAAAAAGGTCCTCATGGCCGGGACAATTTCTAAGAACCATATGTTCAGCAAGGCGAGACCTGACATAAGGGGATTGAGTTTTATATCCAGGCTGGCAATCTTTCATGATGATGGGATACTGAGGGCGCTGGCGGATGAGCTTGCAAAGGAAGGCATTGAGATCGTAAGTTCCACAAAATATCTGCCTGAACTCCTTGCCCCTGAGGGTTGCCTTACAAAACGCAGACCATCAAAGGGTGACAAGGAGGATATCTGTATCGGATGGGAAGTAGCAAAAGAGCTTGGAAGGCTTGATATCGGACAGTGCGTTGTAGTCAGAAAAAGAGCGATTGTCGCGCTTGAAGGGATTGACGGGACAGATGCAACGATCTCGAGGGGCGGCAAGCTTGCTGAAAAAGGCGCTGTAGTTGTCAAGATCTGCAAGCCGAATCAGGACACACGCTTTGATGTCCCTTCAGTGGGTCTTGATACACTAAATGTAATGTCAGAGGTAAAGGCTGCAGTTCTTACTGTTGAGGCCGGAAAAACACTGATGTTTAATCGGGAAGAAATGATAAGGTATGCAGACAAGGAAGGCATTTCTATTATAGCGTATAAGGAAGGACCCGAGGCTCCGGGGCGGAAATAGCGGAGAATATTATGAAGATTGATAAGTTAAGAGTAGGTGTTATAGGTGTCGGCCATCTGGGTGAATATCATGTGCAGAAGTACAGGAACATTCCAATGGTAGACCTGGTGGGCATTGTTGATGCCAACCCTGAACGGGCAGATATGATTGGTCAGTCTTATGATACCAGGATATTTCAAGGACACAAAGAGCTATTAAAAGAGGTGGACGCTGTAAGCCTGGTTGTTCCGACGACCGTGCATTATGAGGTAGCCAAAGATGTCCTTGCTCAAGGGATTCATCTCCTAATTGAAAAACCAATAACATACAAGCTTGAACCGGCTAACACCCTGGTTGCCATGGCGCAGGAAAAGAATCTTGTGCTTCAGGTCGGGCTGGTAGAAAGATTTAATCCTGCTGTTGTCAAGATGGAATCAATCCTTGACCGACCGGTTTTTATTGAGGCGCAACGTATGAATAAGTTTACTCTAAGGGGAACAGACGCGGATGTTGTCCTTGACCTTATGATCCATGATCTGGATATTATCCTCCATATAGTTAATTCTGAAATCAAGGAACTCAGGGCCGTTGGGATGTCTGTTACAACGGATAAAACAGACATCGCCAATGCCAGAATAATATTTGAGAACGGGACAGTTGCAACACTTACAGCAAGCAGAGTGTCAGACAAGACAATAAGGAAGACGCGTATTTTTCAGCCTGACTGTTATATGGAGGTCGATTTTTTCAAGAGAAAACTCAGCATTGCCCGGTTGGGTGATGTGGCAGGAGATCCGTTAAAATTGGCTCAGATCAAGGCAGAAAATGAGACCTTTCCGGACAGCGACCCATTAGCAGATGAGATAAAATCTTTTGTATATGCAGTAAACAACGGGCGGGAACCTGTTGTGAGTGGTCATGACGGGAGAAAGGCATTAAAGGTCTCTCTTGATATTATTAAACTGATAAAAAAAGGTTCAAAAAATTTTTAGTTGCCCGGATGGCTGTTGAGCATATCACCCATGTCCTTTGAAAGATTAAACTAGATAACTACATTGTGAGTAATGCATCAAAACATGTCCTGATTGTCGCTGGTGAGGCATCCGGTGACCTCCACGGATCCAATCTTGTGAGCGCCATGAAAAAAATTGATCCTGAGATATCTATCCGGGGTATCGGCGGTGACAAGATGATGGACGCAGGAGTGGATATTCTTGCCCATGCTTCTGATATGGCAGTTGTCGGACTGACTGAAGCCATATCAAAACTCCATTTTATATACAAGACATCTCTGGGCCTCAAACGGTTAATAAAAAATAGCCGTCCAGACCTGCTTATCCTTATTGACTATCCGGATTTTAATATCAACCTTGCTCGCACAGCCAGGCAGTGCAGTGTGCCGGTATTATATTATGTAAGCCCACAGATATGGGCATGGAGAAGCGGCAGAATCAAAAAGATAGCTGCAAGGGTGGACAGGATGGCTGTGATACTACCTTTTGAAAAGGAGTTCTATCGCGATAGCGACCTGAAAGTTGATTATGTGGGACACCCTCTTCTGGATTCCGTTCCCAAGGGGTTGGATAGAGGTCAGTTGGTTGTTGATATGGATCTTAATGGGGCTAGTCCTGTGATAGGATTTCTGCCTGGAAGCAGAAAAGAGGAAGTGCTGAGTCTGCTTCCTGTTATGGTAAAGGCTGCAGAAGCACTTGCATCCCATTATCCAGGTTTGAAATGTATTATTCCGGTTGCGCCTACCATTTCCCCTGAATTGGTCCTGTCTATTATCGGGCAATCCGATCTGGATATTCGGATATCCAGATCGGATATCTATAAAACCCTGGCAGTCTGTGACCTTGCCCTGGTTGCGTCAGGCACAGCTACCTTGGAGACCGCAATCATGGAGGTTCCAATGGTGATAATTTACAAGATATCACCTCTCTCATATTGGATAGGTAAAAAGATCATTAATGTTCAGTATATCGGATTGGTCAATCTCATAGCAGGCAAGGAGGTAGTGCCCGAACTTGTCCAGAAGGAAGTCACTCCTGAAATTATTGAGAAAGAGGTAATTGCCATACTTGGAGACAATCCCCGGAGAGAATTGATAATAAATGATTTGAAAATGGTCAAACATCGCATGGGAAGCGGCGGGGCTTCTGAAAGGACGGCAAGGATTGCCATGGAGATGATAGAAAATTTTTCACAGTAAACGTCTTTCTTAAAACAGAGAAGAGGTAAGACCAATGGCAAGAACCATATTAGTGGTTGATGATGAGAAAAGCATACTGCAGTCCCTGGAAGGCATCCTTTCGGACGAAGGTTTCGAGGTCGTCATTGCCAGGAGTGGAAAAGAGGCGCTGGTGAAAATTGATGAGGTGTTTCCTGACCTGGTCCTGCTGGATATTTGGATGCCGGGTACGGACGGAATAGAAACACTAACGGAGATAAAAGAGCGCTATCCTTCCCTGCAGGTAGTTATGATGTCCGGACACGGTACTATTGAGACTGCAGTAAAGGCAACCAGACATGGGGCATATGACTTTATAGAAAAGCCGCTCTCCCTGGAAAAGGTCCTCCTGTCAATAAACAATGCCCTGGATTATTATAAACTGGAACAGAATATTAACATCCTGAAGGAAAAGGATAAGGGACGATATCAGATCACTGGAAGCAGCCGGGCTATTGCAGAGCTAAAAGAGCAGATCCGGATTGTAGCTCCTACAAACGCATGGGTACTTGTCTCAGGAGAAAACGGCACAGGCAAGGAACTTGTGGCACATATGATACATGATATGAGCGGACGGAGCAGCAAGCCCCTGGTAGAAGTGAACTGTGCTGCCATCCCTGAAGAGCTGATAGAAAGTGAACTTTTTGGCCATGAAAAAGGTGCCTTTACAGGAGCAAATTCCATGAAGAGGGGCAAATTTGACCAGGCCAATGAAGGATCTCTTTTCCTTGATGAGATCGGCGACATGAGCCTGAAGGCGCAGGCAAAGACACTCAGGATACTTCAGGAGCAGAAGTTTGAGAGGGTGGGAGGTGCTAGAACTATTCAGGTGGATGTGCGTGTATTGGCTGCTACAAATAAGGACCTTGAGGCTGAAATTGAAAAGGGGACCTTTAGGGAGGACCTCTTCTTCCGGTTGAATGTTATCCCAATACAGGTTCCTCCCTTAAGAGAACGCATTGATGACGTGCCCGAACTGACAGAAAAATTCATCAAGGACATTTCTGTGGATGCCAACCTTGAATTAAAAGAATTTTCATTAAACGCCATCGAAATACTCAAGAGACACAGCTGGCCCGGCAATGTCAGGGAGCTGAAGAATCTCGTTGAAAGGCTTGCTATCATGGTGCCAGAGCCTATCATACGGGCCGAGGATATCCCCGCGCCTTATAACAAAATATCAAGGGTTCAGACTTCCCCGGAATCAAACTTTATGAAGACCAACTCCTTTAAGGACGCGCGGTCGCAATTTGAAAAGGAATTTATTGCCAAAAAACTACAGGAATGCAAGGGGAATATCTCTCAGACCGCGGAAACCATAGGGATCGAAAGGAGTAATCTCCATAAAAAGATCAAGGCCTATGATCTGGATAAGTCTAAATAGCCTTCTTTGGATGCGCTGCATTATACATGGTTAGGAGTGCATTGGAACAGGCGTTTTTCATTTATGCCCACCATCAGATCTGAAAAATATCAGAATTTGTCATCCGGATTCATCAATATCTGTCTTCTTAATACCTGAATCTTGCATAAACAACATTAAAAAATATCATAAAAAGTAATACATTGAAAATCCTTACCCATGGTGGTCAGCCGGTTGTCAATCTCTGAGAAATTTAATTGTCAACAATGTGTCTGATAATTGGCGCTATTATCGGGCTGAGGTTTTCAATCTTTATTATATCAGGGTGTGTTTTCTTCAAGATCAACTGATGACATTACAAGACCCAGGGATTCTGCCTCTATTGCGGCGTTTTTCAGTTTTGAGAATTCTCTGGCCGATCTGCGGGTTGCGTTTTCGGCCATTGTCACCGCATCATTAAAGTTAGCACGAAGCTTTTCCAATATGGAATCATCCCTTTCAGGATCTGCAGTAAGATTTTTTATTCTGGCCTCCAACTCTTCAAGTTCAGCTATTGCCTTTAGCGTTTCCTTTTCCGCGTCTTTTGCCCTTTTTTCAGCACGGTTAAAGGCATCCATAGCCTCTGCCATTTTCCCGGCTGTGCCCTCTTCCGGATCTGCGTCCAAATCAATATTCTGAGCCGCCTTTACAAGGGCCACAGCAGGAAGGTGTGTCAGCAAATTAAAATTCATTAAAAACAAAATCTAATTATCTTTGTAACCGTAAGAATAACACTCTGCGACATTATAAGGTTCCAGATAATATTATTCACTTTAACAACCTTATATCCCCGACTGCGTCGAACGAAGTGAGCAAAGAATCCTTGACCCCTGATCATCTGCCATTAACGATAAAGTGGATGGTTGGGTTTCATAACTTTTCTCCATTCCTCTGGTTGTTCCTCCTGCCAGGATGGAATTTTCATTTTCTTTTTACGGTATAGTAATGAAGCAACCTTGAGATAGCTTTTCCGGGCTATGTTCGAACGTTCAAATGCCTTGATAATAAAATTATGTGGGAATGTACGAGGTCGAGTCCAGGGACAATACGCGACACAAAGACTGCAATTAGCGCCTGAACGCAGAAAATATTCGAAACAAGCAGAGGCATTAAGCGGCCACTTTTTCACACCCCTGATCGTTTTTTTCTCACCAATATGGATGGCACCTGCGGGACAGTATTTGACACAAATGTTGCACTGGCTACAGAACTCATCCACACCTATATCCACCGGCCTATCATATACCAAAGGCATATCAGTAGTTACAGTCATTGGTTTTATAGCGCTCCCATATTCTTTTGTGATAAATATGCCGTTTCTTGCAAGCTCCCCAAAGCCGGCATCTATTGCCAACGGTACATGCAGCACTTGAGAATTATGATTATGGGCCCTTGCCTCATACCCAAGTGAGCGAATGTACCGTGCAAGTGTTACTACTATCGTAGATAGGCGAAGGTATATTGCTCCGGTTGCAAGAGCTATTGTAAAACGGGGAGCACACTCAATTTCATCTTGTTTGTATGCAATCGCTACGACGATAGCATGTTTATTGGGAGGGTGAGCCGGGATATCGCTAGGGTTGCCTGAATGATCGGGTGAAGATATATTTTTATACGTCCACGATGGATTAAAAGGTCCAATCTTAACCAAATCCGCGCCCAGATGTCGCGCGAAACCCTTTATTTTAGAAGATGCCCGTTTGGGATCAATAACTATTTTTTCAGGTGCAGGTTCACCGTCTACGTATTCTTCCTTCGCCATGACATTGGGTATAAAACGCATTGCATTCTCCATTAGCTCATCTTGTGGAGCTATACGAAGACGATGCTTCCTGCTCTTTTGTAGGTCAGCCCATTTTCTGCTTTGGGCTTCAAGATCAGGGTGTTTTCGGTAATAGCTTTGCCATAATTCACTGTCTGGAATCAAGTGACGGCGCGCCATTACAGTATCGGCCCGGTCTATTCGCTCGAGTTCTCCCACTATCTCATACTTCGGTTTAACCAACTCCCGTTTTGACATCTGAATAATCCTCCTTACTAATTTTGCATTGCCTTTATTTCACGTCCGGCTCCTCAAGTTCTTTCTTTAATTTTGCAGAGGGATATTCCGGTTCATATCAATATCACAGTTCCTAGTGGAAAGACTATACACTGTCATAATCAATGCTACGCCTCAAGGGCATTTTTATCAAGCTTTCGTTTTGTAATCGTTACTGCTTTCTATAAATCAATGAAGGATTTTTCCAGATCAGAAAGGGAGAAAAATGACATGCTTGGATCTGTGTTAGCTTGCCAATATTGGGTAATGTTTGAATCGTTGTATTTTTCATGGACAGCTCTGATTCCTTCTCTATTTACTTGAGGTTTATCTAAGTGTTCACAAAACCGGTGTAATATTAATTAGCCAACTTCTATTTAAAGCACTTGATTCACACCCTGTTTTTTTATATAGTCGGTTGCGATTAGTATTGGTTTTTGGCATATATAAATACGGGGTAGTATGTATATGGCTTCAGGATATGATGATTAAATCCTGGACCTGACTACCCTTTACATATAAATCATTCAATTGAAAATCTGAAGAGGTGTAATTATTATGAACCAAACTCTCAAAATAGGAGTTATTGGAGATTTTGATCAAAGTCGGCCTTCACAACTCAAGACTGATGAAGCCATAGATCATGTATCAAATGAATTGTCCGTCGCTATAGATACTATTTGGCTACCGACAAAATCATTGAAAAAGCAAACTGCGGCCACAAAGCTTCGGGATTTCCATGCTCTTTGGGCTGGCCCTGGTAGTTATGAAAATCCCGACGGAGTAATAGAAGCTATAAGGTTCTGCAGGGAGCAGCAATGGCCTTTTATAGGGACCTGAGGAGGCTTTCAACATACTCTGTTAGAGTATGCGATTAATGAACTGAATATTAAAAATGCTTCTCATGAAGGAATAAACCCATCTTTATCGACGCATGTAATCAATAAACTTAGCTGTTCCCTGGTCGGAGAATCCCAAACGATACGTGTTATACCGGCAACCATAGCATATGAGTCTTATGGAAAGGACTTGATCGTTGAAAGGTTTCAATGTAACTATGGTTTAAATGAAAAGTATAGAAATGATTTGAGTGATGGAAACCTTAAAATCTCTGGCTTTGATGATGATGATAATGCCAGAATCATTGAGATACCGAACCATCGATTCTTTATTGCAACCTTATTTCTACCGCAGTTTACTTCGAAATCCGGCATGTCCCACCCGTTAATTTTGTCGTTTGTTAAAGCTGCAATAAGATTTAAGGATATGAAAAATAGGAATAATGTGTAGTAATATGGGTTTACTCAACCAGGCGCTCAAGAGAGAACAGCGGGTAGTGTCCCCTTTTCAAAGAAAGACTCAAGAACAGTCTTGTCCCGTTTTTTTTATTAATAAAATATTTGGAAAAACTGAAGGTGTTTTAGTGAAAAGTCCTTTGGGCACTGGGCTTAACAT
>JAFDJA010000002.1:49709-50915 GCA_019307745.1 Deltaproteobacteria bacterium
CATTCGATCTAATATTTTCAAATGTTTTTTCTATGATAGGCTTAAATCCACCATGGTAAAGGGCCGTCAAAAAATTAATTGTATCAGAGGCATTACCACTAAATGTGATGCAGGGTGAGTGAAATTCGCAATCCTCAATAAATGGGGGTTTTCCACCACTATATTCCACCTCACAATTATTAAATGTACACCCAAAATATTCATTACCATCTAATAGTATTTTTTCTTCGTTAAATGTTTTGTTTTTGTATTTCATTGCTCATCTCCTTATACAGCGGTTAAAACTTGATTATAAAAAAACAAAACCTTATTGGTAAATACAGAATCAAGTCGGAGAGGTTCAAAAGTTTCGTCAAAAGAACCACCTCCTTTAATAATTATTTATAACCGTCATAAACTTACTGCATTTTATCATATTTTTACAAATAAAAAACCCCATCTTTTGAGATGAGGCTGTTCTTTGAATGAAAGCAGGGGATCACTCCGCCTTTGGCTCTTGCTGATATCATTCGTTAATTTTGTCGCAGAATTCATTTCATCAAGATCCTGTTTCATCTTATTCTTGTGGCATTTTCTATGACGCAGAATTGAACTGCGGACACGGGGATTTTCAGTCCATAACAGATCAAACTTTAAAAGTAAATGATTTCAGGTGACTACCCTGTTATCATTAGCTTTTTTATTTCTTTTTATGTTGGAAAATGTTAGGCTCTATTAGGTAAAATTAGGGACCGTGGGCACAGTCTAGGCACATTTTAAAGACTAACCAGCGGAGTAAAAGTCCAGTGAAGTGATTTGTTATACCATGCCTTCGTTGTTTGGATTTAAAAAAGCAGGAACTTGCTTGAATGCAGCAACTGCTTCTTTGACTTCTTTTTTATTTTTGAATCTCCAATTCTTAATTATATAATCTGACCATCTGTTCAATTTGAATAAATTGAATTGAATCGATAGTATCGTTCTAAATTTTGCGTACCTGAGAACTGCTTTATCTGAAACAAAAAATTTCAACCTTGTAAAAAGTATTTCGTATGCTGCTATTAATGCTGCGATATATACAAAAGGTATAAACAGGATTGACAGTAATATAGGCATCCCGAATTCAACCTCGAAGTGCAACGAAAGAGGAAGCAACTTCAATGGGTGTTTTAAAGCCCAGGCATTTTCTTGGGCGATTATTGATTAACGATTCAATCCGATCTATCT
>JAFDJA010000281.1 GCA_019307745.1 Deltaproteobacteria bacterium
TAAGGATTTTGCCATTACCGATGCCGTAGCGTGTTCAAGGGGTATGACCGATATCTCCTCGCCGATACCTTCCACATCAATCTCTTCTATGATCTTCATCAGACGTTCGATGTTGGAAAGCACATCCGTGATAATCAATGTGCCTGTGGGGGCATAGGGCACAATAAGACTGCTCTTGGAAATAAAGGGATCAAAAAGCTTTTTTAGATCGCTGGGGACGGCGTACTTCAGGGGTATCAATTGAGTCACTATTTTGTCTTCCGGAGAAATAGCCTGTTTTTTCAACCTTGTCTCGATATTCTTTGATTTTGCCGTGGCAGCCGGTACAACCTTTATAATAGAGCCGGCAGGCACAGTGGCAAAACCATATACTTCAAGCACAGACTCAAATACTTTGTAAAGTTCCTGTTCCGAGATCTTGGTGGGAGAGATAACCGTTACCTTTCCTCTGACGCCTTTGTCGATGACAAAGTTTTTTCCGGTCCGTTCACTGACGAAATTAATAAAGGTCGCAATATCTACGTTGTTAAGATCAATAGAAAAGCTCTTTTCAGCCTTTTTTTCTTCCGTTGTTTTAGCTGCGGTTTTTCTATTGGTCCGGGATGTTTTCTGGGGTTGACGGCGATCCGGTCTTTTCTCTCTGACAGGTTTCTCCAACCCCTGTTCCTTCTTCTCTGATTTAGCTGTAACAGAGGTGGCACCGTTTTCTCCTGCAACACGGGCACCCTGAACTGGTGAATGATGTACTGCAAACCATAGCAATACTAATGAAAAACCCAATAAATACTTTATTTTTGTCCTAAATCCCATAATCATAAGCCTCTCAGATCTATCCTATTCATGGATTAAACAGATTGAGCCTGTTTAAAAGTATCGTACTTCCGCAACTCCTTAATCCTTGATTATATTTTCAAACTCAAGCGACCCCCTCAGGTTTTCGAGATCATCGTCCGTGGCGGCCCAGTTTTGGGCAGCCGTGTTAAGAGAACACGCCTTCTTGAGATATGAAAGGCCCTGTTCTATATCCCCCTTCAGTGAATAAACACACGCCAGATTGTAGAGGGGGTCTACATTTTTGGGATCGAGGCGAATGGCCCGTTCAAAGCTGGTTTGAGCTGCGTTGTAATTTTTTTCATGCAGATATATGACTCCAATGTTGTTCAGTGCATCCACAGACCCCGGATCGGCATTCAGTACCTGTAGATAAAGCCGCTTTGCATCTCGAAATCGTCCTATTTTTTGAAATGCCCTGGCCTTGTCATAAATTTTTTCTACATTTTCAATTTTTGAAATCGTGCTCTTGTCCGGAACAGGCAAGGCGTCATGTTCTTTCCTTATCCATTCCGGTGCAGATTCTTTACGTACGATCGGGGTGGCATCCTTTTTTCCAACAGTGGGTTGGACCGGTATTTCATGTTTAACTGTTTTTTCATCCGTGGTTTTGTTTCCAATGGGATCAAACCATGAATAAAATACGAAAGCCAGCAGGCATGCAATAACAAGTACCCCTCCCAGCCTAATCCGCTTTCCTGAAAAAAGATGGTTTCTCCTTTGACCTGAAAGCGCCTCAACATATTCCGGTCGTTGGAAATCTCTTTTTCTTTGAGCCTTTTCTAGAGCTTTGTTGATAGAACTCATAGTTAATAAAGGTATAAGGTATAATAAGGTTTAAGGTATAAGGTGTAGGGTGTAAGGTAGGGCATAGGGTCCAAGCACATAACCTTATACCTTAAACCTTATACCTTGTACCTTATCCTTTGTCTCTCTGTTCATCAACTTATCAAATACAATAGCGCCCTGGTCATTGGCCCGACAATGCCATCGGCCGTCAGGCCAAAGTCTTTTTGGAGCTTAACAATCCCTTTAATTGTTGATTCGTCAAAAACCCCGGTAAGCTCTACCTGATATCCCTTTATCTGTAAGGTCGTTTGGACCTCCAGGATATCCTGGGGGCTCATTCCTTTTGCCAGTTTGGCCTGACTGTTCTTGTATGGAAAAAACCAGGAGATACTCACCCCCCAGTTACGGAGAATGAAATCTCTTGTAACCGTTTGTTTTCTACCTTCGGCATCAATGATAACCGCCCATTCATCTGTTCGTTCACGAACCAATAGATAACGTGGAAAGGGCAGAGAAGAGGGCACTTCACTGGGAATTTGTAAACGAAAAGGTTTTTCAATAATTTCATAATATTCAGGGCCAAGGTCTAAGGAAACCAGATCCAGATGCATATCTTCAGAAAAAGTTATGCCTGCTGATCGGTCTTCATTAACCAGTCTGAAGAGCTCGGACATGCTTTTTTGTTCATCTAAAAACAGGGTTGTCCCTTTTTTTTGTGGCATCACCGGTTTGCGTGGAATGTACCTGGTTTTGATATTAGAGACTTTCTGTTCAGTTAAAAACAGCCCGGATCTTTTTTCTCTGTACATCCACAGGGAAAGGGCTGAGACCATAATCAGCAAAATAGC
>JAFDJA010000044.1 GCA_019307745.1 Deltaproteobacteria bacterium
ATAATGGGGCACTGGAGCACCGGAAAGACTGCTAAAAGTATAGTTAAGAGTATAACTCTAATGGTAAAAATAATAATATCTGTTAAATTTTTTCTTATAATTTACTTGTGGATTATATTTATTTCACCAGTTTTCAGTCTTGCATTAGAAGCAGATGAGATACTCATTCTTGCAAATAGAAATGCCAAGGATAGTATTGGACTGGCGCAATATTACATAAAAAAAAGAGGAATCCCGGAGGCCAATCTGGTAAAACTCTGGATCACGGATAAGGAATTGTGCAGTCGCGATGATTTCCTGAAAAATGTAGTTGCCCCCGTCCGAAGATACATCAAGGGAAAATATTCTTTTAAGAGTATTCATTGTATTGCTGTAATGTATGGCCTGCCGTTAAGGGTGGCCCCGCCCGAGATGACAAAAGAGGATGAAAAGAGGTTAGAAGGGCTGGAAAAGAAAAAGGAATCCCTGAAAAAACTGATAAATGATCTGGAGGGGACCGGCATTGATAATCTGGAAGGTCATAATAATGAATTAAAAATCATCAAGAAAGAGATCGCTCATACAAAGAAAAAGGACCAAGGTGCATCTTTTGATTCTGAAATAGCCCTGGTCCTTGAGGAGGCCTATCCTCTTTCCGGGTGGATACCTAATTTCTATTTTTTAGGCAATCGTGGAAAAAAGATAGATAATATGGCTCAGAATGCATTAATGGTCGCGAGACTGGATGGCCCATCTCCTGAGATAGTGCGGCGGATTATAAATGACAGTATTGCCACTGAAACAACAGGTCTCAAAGGCACGGCCTATTTTGATGCACGATGGCCTGAACCAATAGAGGGCATGGAAAATAAAACCAGTGTCGGATACAGGATCTATGACCTATCCATCCATTCAGCAGCCGAACGGATAAGAGAGACAGGCCGAATGCCTATAACTGTTAATAACAAACCGGAACTCTTTCAACAGGGGGAGTGCCCAGATGCGGCATTGTATTGCGGGTGGTACAGCTTGGGCAAATACATAGACGCATTCAACTGGTCTCAAGGAGCAGTGGGCTACCATATCGCCAGCTCTGAGTGCGCCTCTTTGAAAACCTCAAGGCCCCTTTGGTGTAAGGAGATGCTGAAAAGAGGTGTAGTGGCAACCCTAGGCCCTGTGGCTGAACCCTATGTAAACGCATTTCCAATACCTGAGCTTTTTTTCGGGCTCCTGATCAATGGCCGCTGGACATTGGCTGAATGTTATGCCCTGTCCCAACCCTTTTGGTCCTGGCAGATGGTACTGATCGGAGATCCTCTTTATAGACCATTTAAAATAAAATGAGGTAAAAAACTATGTTTAGACAAAAATATTTCGGATTAATCACATTTACTGTTGTTCTTGGATTTGCCTCTCTATCTGCAGTTCAGGATAAGGGCTATGCGGGTGGCAGGGATCCTTTTTCTGAAGAAAAACAGAATGTGAAACTCATAGGGTACAATGATCTTCAAGGCAGAGAAGCATTACAGGTCACCTGTAAGAGCGACCCGGAGCACGGAAATGGAGAGTATGTATATGTCGGGTTTCATGCTGGATTACACCTTAATCTCCTTACAGGTAGGCAGGAATACAATGGAACAATGATAATAGATATCTCTGACCCGGCAAATCCCACTACTGTGGCACATATACCTAATGATATGAAAGGCGCTAATTCCAGGGCAGTGCAGGTTGTGTATGATTATGGTCCTGATGGCAGAGATTACTTAATAAGAAACTATGAGGGAGGTAAGGTCTATAAATTCGAAATTTTTGATATTACCGGCAGGGACCAAAATCCGCCTGTTATTACAAAAGCAGGAGAGATAACAGGTACGCCCGCAAATTCGGGAGAACCTGGCTGTGGCGGAACACTTCAGTCCTCTGCCCATAAAGGTTGGTGGTCTCCTGATTCTAAACTTTTCTATGCAGCTGCAAATGAACCTGGTTTTCGAGGAGGAAAAGACAGTTCCCATCTGATAATTTGGAACCTAGCTGATCCAGCTAACCCAGTATTTATAGGCAGGGCCTGGTTGCCTGGCCAAAAATCAATTGAACCTGATCCAAGGCAACCCCTTAACTTACATCACCCTATAGTGGATGAAGAAAACGGGAGGCTTTATGGGGGCTATCACCGTGGTGGGAACGTAGTTTCCTTTGATATAAGTGGTATTTTAGCTTCTCCCCTAATTCCATCTGATCCGGTCTTAGTCTGGCATGTAGATACAGAACCTCCAGGGAGGGGTACTCATACTGTTGCGCCAATAGTCTATAACTATCCGGAGATACCTAACTTCTGGAAAGATGCCTTTCCAAGGAGATATGTCCTTGTTATTGATGAGGCGGAAAGGTCGTGTGACCCAGTTCGACATAAGTTGTATATGTTTGATATAACCAGTGAGACTGCGCCCTTCCCTGTAGAGACATGGCAGGTCCCAGACGGTGATTTTTGTGAAAAGGGTGGTCGTTTTGGTCCACACCAATTTGCTGAAACAGTGAATGGAGAACTAAACAATTTCAAAGATAAAATAGCATGGGTTACATATTTTAATGCAGGAGTAAGGGTAATCGATATCTCTGATCCATATAACATCAAAGAAGTTGGATATTATATTCCACAACCCAATGAGAATACTAGCGCGGCAGAACCACGCCAGCCGCCAGTTATCCAGATGAATGACATTGATATTGATCACAGGGGCCTAGCTTATGCCTCTGACCGTATGGGTACAGGTCTCTTTGTTTTAAAGTACATAACAAAATAACTAATTCCCTGAGAACACTGAGGGATCAGGAAAAGGTTCCCCAAATGTCTAAATAATTTTAAAAAACATATTTATAATGCATCAGTTGCAGTGTCAGCCATAAATTAATTCTCTTATTATCTGACACTCATGTTTATTTAAAATGTAATGGGGCAAATTAAAAAGGTATTATGAAAACAATACAGAGTTGATATGTTTGAGGATTTATAAAGTTTTATTCTGGTGGGCGATGCGCGATTCGAACGCGCGACCTCTGGTTCCGGAGACCAACGCTCTATCCAGCTGAGCTAATCGCCCAAATTTTCAAGTCTATACCACTGTTTATCTACCCGGTCAATATAGAACTTTGGTTCTCGGATCTGTACGAATTTTTCCGGTGCACATACTTTTCAGCAGTGGCGTTGCAGCAAAAGTGTTTAATGAACAAAGTTGCCACATGTGTGTAATATGCTGAAAACGTTTTGGAATCGTCTTGACAGGGCATAGTATTTGTGTTAAAAAAATTCGCATATCGCTTTGGAGTATAACACCTGAATTTCAAATAAAATATGGGAGCTCTACCATGGTAGATGAGGATGATATACTAGAAGACCAACTGGATGATTTGCTTGATTTTGATCTGGATGAACTTGCGGATACCGACAAAACTATGGCGGCGAATTCCCATGAAGAGAATCCTGATGATGATATCATAGATCTCGTTGACCTTGCCAAGAGCACTGACGCTGAAAAAGCGCTTGATAAGGATATGGCCAACCTGGTGGATGATGAACTCCCTGATGAAGTAACAACAGATACCGTGGCTCAAGAGGAAGATCTTGACCTGTCAGACATGGACATAGATTTTGATGACTCAGACGATAATGGTTCGACTGTATTCCTAAATCCCATGGATTCCCAGGACGGCCTGGATGAACTGGACAAGGATGTAAAGACATCAATTGATGAAGGGGACATCATGACTGGTGACCTTGAAGCAATACTGGAAGCAGATGAACCTGACCTGGAACAGGATGTTAAATCTTCCGATTCAGAGGATGATATAATTGCGGATCTCCTTACAGGCGAGGATACAGATATCCCTGGTGACATTAGCGGAACAGTTGTTGATGAGGATTCGGGAGAGACAGTAATGACCGATGATGACATCGGGGGAGCCATGCCTGAAATGGATGAAGGCGGCCTGGATCAGGGTCCCGAATTGGAAGGTGAAATTGACCTTGATGTTCCAATTGAAGGAATGGATGAAACAGCAATGAACGAAGATGATATCGGAGCCATGTTTGAAACAGATGAACCTATACAGGAGCAGGTTGCTGAGCCAGAAGAGGCATTTGAGCCTGAACCAGCCCTGGATGATATAGACTTAGGAGTAACGCCGGATGTGGAAACAGAGCAGGAACCTATCCTGGAGGAGATTGTCGTGGAAGCTGAGAAGCCTCAGGACATGGCCCCGGAACCATTGAAAGAACCTGTTACCCCCCATCTTGACAATGAAGAACTAATGGACATACTGGAAGAGAGAGTTGAAGCTGTAGTAACCAGTGTTGTTCATGAAGTACTGGAAAAGGTAGCGAGAGAGGCAATAACTGAGGTTGTAGAAAGGGTCACAAGAGAAACAATGACTGAGGTCGCTGAAAAGGTTTTAACAGATACTATTGATGCCCTGACACAGAGTCTTGAATCTGATACCGAATAAGCTGACCGATAAAAAGGGCTTTTAAATTTTAGGGATTTATGCTTTGTTAAGGGGTTGCTGTTGCAACCCCTTTTTTATTGTTCCAACAGGAACCACTATAAGAAAAAACCGGTTATCCTGGTTAATATTTATTCAGGAGTTTAAATAGATGCAAAAAGAGATGATGGACAAGGGCTATAAGCCCAAAGAGGTTGAGGATAGGTGGTACAAATACTGGGAAGAAAACGGTCTGTTTCACGCAGATGACAAATCTGACAAACCCCCGTTCTGTATAGTGATCCCTCCTCCTAATGTCACTGGCGTGCTGCATATGGGGCATGCTCTTAACAACACGCTTCAGGATATTCTGAGCAGATACAAGAGAATGAATGGCTATAATGTCCTCTGGCAACCTGGTACAGATCACGCGGGCATTGCAACACAAAATGTTGTAGAAAAGGATCTTGCTGAAAAGGGTACGGATCGCCATGAGATAGGCCGTGAAAAGTTTATTGAGTTGATCTGGGAGTGGCGTGAAAAATACGGTGGTGAGATTATCACTCAGCTCAAGAAACTGGGCAGCTCATGTGACTGGGATCGTGAGCGATTTACCATGGATAAGGGGCTTTCCATGGCAGTGCGTGAGGTCTTTGTACGCCTCCATGAAGAGGGGATGATCTACCGTGGAGACTATATCATCAACTGGTGCCCAAGATGTCAGACCGCCCTGGCAGACCTTGAAGTGGAGCATGAAGATGTTGATAGCTCTCTGTATGAGATCCGCTACAGATTCGAAAATAGTGATGAGTACCTTGTAGTAGCAACCACACGACCTGAAACGCTGTTGGGTGATACAGCAGTGGCGGTTAATCCTGATGATGAAAGATACAAATCTCTTCCTGGCACCCATGTCATTCTACCTGTAGTTGACAGACCCATACCAGTCATCTTTGACAGATACGTGGATACCGAATTCGGTACCGGAGCACTCAAGATAACCCCTGCCCATGATCCCAATGACTTTAACATAGGGAACCAACACGGGCTGGAAAGGATAAAGGTAATTGACGAACAAGGCAGAATGAATGAACTGACAGGTCCTTACCAGGGCATGGACCGTTTTGAGTGCCGTGAAAAACTACTTAAAGACCTGAAAGAAACAGGACTTCTGGAAAAAGTTGTGGACTACAATCACGCAATTGGACACTGCTATCGGTGCAAGACTATGATTGAACCACTCCTTTCCAAGCAATGGTTTGTACGTGTCGAATCTATGGCTGAAAAGGCTATCGAGGCAGTAAAAGATGGCAGGACAAGGATCCTGCCCACGAACTGGGAAAATGTCTATTATGATTGGATGAACAACATCAAGGATTGGTGTGTTTCCAGGCAGATCTGGTGGGGACACAGGATACCTGCATGGTACTGTGGAGATTGCGAAGAGATAACCGTAGCCAAGGAAGAGCCCAAAGAATGTTTTTCATGCGGAAGCAGCAAACTGACCCAGGAGACAGATGTGCTGGATACCTGGTTCAGCTCTGCGCTTTGGCCCTTCTCCACCCTAGGATGGCCTGACAGGACCGATGCACTTAAGACCTTTTACCCCACTACTGTTTTGGTCACAGGCTTTGACATCCTCTTTTTCTGGGTTGCCAGAATGATGATGATGGGCATCCATTTTATGGGAGATATCCCCTTCAAAGATGTTTATATCCACGCCCTGGTTAGAGACTCAGAAGGGAAAAAAATGAGCAAATCAAAGGGGAATGTAATTGATCCTATTGAGGTTATAAATAAATTCGGGACTGACTCATTCAGATTTACGCTCGCTGCCTTTGCTGCTCAGGGGAGGGATATCAAACTCTCTGAAGACCGGATCGCGGGATACCGTAACTTCGCGAACAAGATATGGAACTCGGCGCGGCTTGTGATGATGAATCTGGAGGAAGGACTTAATCCATCCGAACCTGTATACTCTCTTGCTGATCGATGGGTCTTGACAAGGCTTGGGCAAGTAACTGAAGGTATGGCCAGGGCCTTGGAAGAATACAGGTTTAATGACGCGACCTCCTTTGTGTATCAGTTTGTGTGGCATGAGTTCTGCGACTGGTACCTGGAGATGGCCAAGCAAGGCCTGTATGGCGATGATGAATCTGTAAAGATTTCCACGCAATACACCCTGAAAAAGGTGCTCATAGCAATTCTTAAACTTTTACATCCTTTTATGCCTTTTATCACAGAAGAAATCTGGCAAAGACTGCCGGACACACAGGGCAGCATTATGAGGGCTGAATTCCCAAAGGCGGAAGAGTTTTTAAAAGATGATAAAACACTTGCTGATATGGAACTGGTTATGGGTGTCATTTCAGGCGTACGTAATATCCGGGGCGAGATGAATATTGCGCCTTCAAAAAAGGTGGATGTTGTGATCGAAATGCCTGATCCTGGCGAGGCCGATATTGTCTGCCGGAATGCAGGCCATATCCAAAATCTGGCAAAAGTTAATTCTGTCAAGATTTGTGGGGCATCAGCCAAGCCTGATGCCTCTGCAACTGCCGTGTTCGGCCAGAATCAGGTGCATGTGCTACTCAAAGGACTTATAGATTTTGAGGAGGAAACGAAGAGACTTAAAAAAGAGATTGAGAAGATTGACAAAGAGATGGAAGGGTCGAATAAGAAGCTCTCCAACAAAGGTTTCCTGGCAAAGGCCCCTGCTGACGTAGTGAAAAAGGTCAGTGAGAAGGTTGATATACTGAATTCCAAGCTGGAGAAGCTGAAAAAAAACCTGAACTTTTTCGAGGCAATCAATGATTAAAAATCAAATCTGGATGGACCGGACAATCCGAAATGCATTGGAAGAGGATCTTGGGTCGGGAGATATCACAACTGAAGCTATCATCCCGCCTGAGATTGAGGGTAAGGCAGTGCTTGAGGCCCGTGAACATATGGTGTTGGCTGGGCTGCCAGTGTTCTGCAGGGTTTTTGAGCTTGTTGGCTCGAATATCAGTTTCAGTGTATTGTTTAATGACAGTCAGACTGTTCCCGGGGGCACACAAATTTGCACTGTTACAGGCCCTCTTTCTGCCATACTCAAGGGTGAACGCACAGCCCTTAACTTCATACAAAGAATGAGTGGCATTGCTACTCTCACAAGGGAATATGTTGAAAAGGCATCTTCTGGAAAGGCGAAAATACTGGATACACGAAAGACAGTCCCTGGATTGAGGCACTTTGACAAATACGCCGTCCGTATGGGGGGAGGATCAAATCACAGGATCGGCCTGTTTGATGGTATTCTGATCAAAGATAATCATATTGCTGTGGCAGGTTCTATATCAAGGGCAGTAGAACTCGCAAAGGACAATGCCCCACATACTATTAAGATGGAGGTGGAGGTAGAAGTGGAAAACCTGACAGGGGTTAAAGAAGCTGTCCAGGCGGGGGCGGATATCATCCTGCTGGACAATATGACCCAACAGGATATAAAAAAGGCAGTGGATTTTGTACAGGGAAAGGTCCTGCTTGAGGCATCTGGCGGAGTAAATCTCGATAATATTGGAGAAATATCCAAGACAGGCGTGGACCTCATATCAGTGGGAGCCCTTACCCATTCCATAAAGGCAATGGACCTTAGCCTTGAAGTGCTCCGTGAATAGAGCTTCTCATACAGAGGTATCCTAAAAATCAGATCATGATTTTCTCTTCAAACCATTATCAGGCCTATAATTATATTTTACAAACATTCACGTGATACTCAGGAAATGGATATTTCCCCCATATTACAATCTTGACATTGGTAAAGATTAAAAGTATTAGTGTTGAGTCAATTTATCAAAGATAGGCGAAAGGAAGATTAAGATGACTACCAATGCAAAGAAAACAAAGTCTAAAAGAAATCATAAGAAACCCAATAAGGTCAATCAGAAGGTCAATCTGAAACGCATACAGAATAATGCTGAGATATTGAGAAAATTGGCTGAAGCAGACAAATAGCCATTTTATTAAAACCATCCTTAAAACCCCTCCCGGTCATGCCGGCAGGGATTTTTTTTACCTTAACCGGTGGTTTTGGGCAACATTAGTCTATATAACAAGGCCCAAAAGGTCAGGACTCCGTTATACTGCTTCAACAGTGCTTACAAATTAAGTCTCATGAAAAACTGAATTGTCGCAAAATATCAAGATCTTGGAAAGACCAGGTTGATACAGGCACGAGTCACTCCGGGCAAATCAAATAGACCAAAAAACTTCGGCATATTTCAAAGGCGAATCCACACAGACCAGAACAGGATCATATGCTATAGGTTGTGATATAATATCTTGATATTCTTATATTTTACGAAGGAATGCAACTATCTGAAAAGACAAAATAAATTCTGAAGGGTCTTTTCCCTTTACCCCATAAACCAATAATTATCTTTTCACCTACCCCAAGCTCTAATCATTTAGCCCTCCTAATCAAACCTTTTATAAAAAATCTCCTTTCTCTGCGTTAAAACTTGACAGGCACATGGGGTTTAGTTATATATATGAACGTTTTTTCCTATGCAATTTTTGACCTGTTTATTTTGTCAAAAATTGCATTAATGTCTAAATGGAACCCAAATGGATAAATTCAACAATGATCTTTCAGTCCCCCAGGCAGCAAATCTGTGTGGGGTTAACCGTAACACCATTGGCACATGGATCAGATCTGGGAAATTACGTGCAAACCGTATAGGAAAAAACTACTCGATTTCTCCGCAAGAACTACTGTTTTTTTTAAAAACAAATGGCCAACGAATCCCGGACGAGCTGCGCAAACAGCAGACAAATCAACTATATTTCAGGTCCATACAAAATTGCTGGCAGTATTATAGCGCGGACGCTGAACTTAGGGGCTGTAGAAATTGTATTGTTTTCACAAATGACTTAGATATCTGTTTCATAGGAAAGGAGTGCAGCAAGTTTAAATGTGAAAAATCATGTTTAACCTGCGATTACTATCAGGAAGTTTATTATCCAAGAATAAAGTTCATCCATCAAATAAACCGGCCGGCGGCAATATACAAGGACCTATATCTTTGGGCAGGCAATATAAAGTGGGCCGAACTCTCCGGAATAAAGGAGGAGGACTTGATAGGGACCGGGATTGAAAATATTTTTGTTCCTAACTCTCTTGCACCGGCAATATCAAACTTTAAAAAAAGAGAGCTAAAAGATCCCATGGCTCCAAAAAATGATTATGTATTTTTCAAACACCCCTCAAAACATCATATCAAAACAGAGATCTCAGTTTATTCACTAAATGAACCCACAGATGCCTGGTTGTTAATTGCTGAGATAACCTGTTAAGCATAAAAATTTAAATTGCTGCTAATTTATATGGATATGGCAGCTGATTAGGAGGACCTATGGTCGATACAAATGAATTTGACTGGGAGATCGGTGAAAAGACAACCGCGATAAACGGCTGGAAGGACCAATTCAGATGGATTGAAGAGTCTTATGTCAGCCCGGATGGTGAAAAAGTCGCCGCTATTGTGAATATTGATGAAGGTGAATTCAATGTCTGCGTTAATGGCAAAACCTGGGAGAGCACCTTCGATAAGATCTGGCACCTCAGATTTACTCCCAATGGCCGCCTGACTTGTCTTGTATCAGAGATGGGCGAATGGACAATGGCTGTGGATGGAGAATCATGGGAGGATAAATTCGGATATGTCTGGAATCCCATATTCAGTCAGGATGGCAGAAATATAGCCGTAGCAGTTCAGCAGGATATGAAGTACTGCATGGCAATTAACGGAAAAACATGGGAAGACACCTATAGCACAATGACCAACATGGCAATGAGTCCTGATGGCACAACAATAGCCGCGGTTGTTCAAATGGAGGACTTTGGCGAAGTGGAGATCCGGAAATTCCAGGAAGGCTGTTTTACCGCTGCCTTGAATGGTAAGGCCTGGGATACCAAGTTTGTTAATCTCTGGGATATGTCCATCAGCAATGATAATAAAAATCTGGCCGCAGAGGTAAGGACCAGCCTATATGACTACACCATCGCGGTCAATGGTAAGGTCTGGGACAAGACATTCAGCGGTGTATGGAAACCGATCTTTCATCCAGAAAAAGGGACCGTAATCGCCCCGGTAAAAACCGGTCCTGCCTGGACCATGGCAGAGGATGGGAACATTATATGGGATAAGGAATTTGCACAGGTCTGGCAGCAGCAGTTCAGCCCGGATAACAAAATCCTGGCAGCTATTGTAGCGCCAGCCTTTGGGAAATGGACCATCGCTATTAACGGAAGCCCCTGGTCTATCCTATTTAATGAATTTGTAACAGACCTTGTAATCAGCCCTGACAGCAGCAGGATTGCCGCACTAGGCAAGGGTAATGGAAAATGGACCGTCTTTGCTGATAACAGGTCATGGGACAACAAATTTGACATGGCATACAAGCCTGTCTTCAGCCCTGATTCCAGATATCTGGCAGCAAAGGTGGAAAAGGACGGGAGATATACAATTGCCATAAACGACAAGGTGTGGTCACGTCAATGCGATGCGATATGGGACCCCACATTCAACCAGAATGGTGATAAAGTTCTTGTACGTTCTATTGAAAACGGCACCTACTATCGGCGTGTTATAGACGTAGCCGAACTTATGCGCTAGGGAGGATATAATGCACAGTATATACAATTTTGTAAGTGGTCCGCTGGTCTGGCTGGCATTCATAATTTTCTTCGGGGGGAGCCTGTATAAAATTTACAGCCTAATAGCCCTGACCAGGGAAAAAGAAAAATTCATATTCAGTTTCATGAGTTGGAAATACAGCCTGCGATCAATCCTTCACTGGCTTATCCCTTTCGGCTCCCTTGGCTGGAGATCAAAACCCATATTGACCGTTGTCACATTTGGATTTCATATCTGTCTTGTCATAGCGCCCATATTCCTCCTGTCTCACATCATACTATGGGATGAATCCTTAGGCATTCGCTGGGGCGCTCTATCAGATACAATGGCAGATGTTATGACCATAATCGTGATTATAGGATGTATCTTCTACCTTATCCGCAGGCTTACCCAGAAAGAGGTCAAATTTGTAACGTCCACATCTGACTATGTGTTGCTCGCAATTGTGGCAGCACCCTTTGTCACAGGATTTCTGGCATATCATCAAACCTTTGCGTATCAGACTATGATGGTTCTGCATATCATATCAGGAGAAATAATGCTGGTTGCAATTCCATTTACCCGCCTCAGCCATATGCTTCTCTCTCCCCTGACAAGAGCATACATGGGCTCGGAATTCGGCGGCGTAAGACACGCGAGGGATTATTAATTAAAACAATTTTCAGGTAAAACCAACTGCCTGTCATATATAAAGGAGATTCTCACTATGGCTGAATCTGCAGAAACGGAAACAAAACAGGTTATTGACGAAGGTCTGGAATCAGGCCTGTCAAGGCTTACTGAAGACAAAATACAAAATGCGATAAACAGTGTTCTCAAGGGCGAAGCTGGTGCTCGCCTGAAGGCATATGTGGAGACTTGCATTCATTGTGGAATGTGCAGTGATGCCTGTCACTACTACCTATCCCACAAGGACCCAAAGTATGCCCCGGTGGGGAAGGTCAAACAAACCATCTGGGAAATGCTGAAAAGGGATGGGAAGGTCAGCAAAGACTTTATCAAACAGGCCGCCCTTATTGCCCACACAGAATGCAACCTGTGCAAACGATGCGTACACTACTGCCCATTCGGGATAGACATAGCCTACCTCATGACCCTTGTGCGCAGGATCATACACAAACTTGGCTGCACGCCATTGTATATCCAGGCGACCGCCCACAGCCATTCTGTACATATGAACCAGATGTGGGTCAAAGGTGATGAGTGGCCTGACACACTTCAGTGGCAGGAGGAGGAGGCTCAGGCAGAAATCCCCGCCCTGAGAATTCCTCTTGAAAAAGAGGGAGCAGATATAATGTACTCGGTTATCGCGCCTGAACCCAAATTCCAGGCACAACTGATTTACCAGGCAGCAGTTATTTTTGATACTGCGGGCCTGAACTGGACCATGCCAGCAACTATGGGTTGGGACAATAGCGATATGGCCATGTTTACAGGTGACAATGAAATAATGACCCGTATCAAAAAGGCTCATTTTGAAACAGCTGCAAGGCTAAAGGTCAAAAAGATTGTAATGGGTGAATGCGGTCATGCGTTTCGTTCTATCTATGATATGGGCAACCGTGGGCTGGGATGGAAGATGCCCCCTATTCCTGTGATCCACGCTATTGACTTTTATTATGACCTTATAAAGGAAGGAAAGATCAAGATAGCCAGAAAACTGCCGGGCAAGGTTACACTCCATGACCCGTGTAATGTTTCCATGGGCATGGGCCTGCATGAAAAAGCCCGCTACATAACAAATGCGATCTGTGAAGAGCTGGTAGAGATGCATCCTAATAGAGATCATAATTACTGTTGCGCGGCAGGCGGGGGTGTCATCAATTGTGGACCTCCGTACAAGAACAAAAGGATGTCCGGTAACAAAGTCAAGGCTGACCAACTGGCAGACGCAAAAAAGAGAGGGGCAAGCATGATGATAACTCCTTGCCATAACTGCCATAGCGGTCTTGAGGACATTAACCATCACTATGAACTTGGCCTGGATATCAAATTTTTCGGAGATATCATATATGAGGTCATGGAAAAACCCGAAGCAGTATAAGGAGATGATGGAATGAGAAAATCGAATATACTAACAATCGTATCAATAGCGTTATCCGTGTTTATATTCGCGTCTGCTTGGACCCAGGAAGACATGGAAAATATAGATAACAGCATATTTGACAATCCCCAGAGATCCTCTTCAATGTTTAATCATGAGGAGCACAACGAAGCAGCCGGATTGGAAAGCTGTATTGAATGCCACCATGTGTATGAGGACGGAGTAAGGCTGGAGGATGAAGACTCCACAGACTTTGCCTGCGCAGAATGCCATGAAAAGGAATCTGCAGGGAGTATCCCGGGACTGATGAAGGCATATCACCTTAACTGTAAAGGGTGTCACAAGGCAAGCGATGCTGGCCCCATAATGTGTGGGGAGTGCCATAAAAAGGAATAATTTGACAGCATCAAACTGATTTCTTCAAGGATTGCGCATAAAACCTGTGCGCAATCCTTTTTTAAATTCCAGACTAATAAAGTCACAATTTGTAAAAAGTTCTCTGTTTCGAAAAACGGATTGAAAAAAATCTGGGCATAGAGAGGGTCATTTATTATAAAAACACCCCAGCCGAGAACAAATACTTTGCCACCCTGTCCAACAATATTCTTTGCCCCGGCCACTTGGCTTCTCAGGGCTTTCCATCCTTTACTTTCCATCCTTCTCAAAGAGATAACAGGATATCCTGAGCCAATATTTATCATATAGAAAGGGGCAGATTAAGGGCTGAACTTTAACATCTTTCTCTTTTTACGCACAAGGCCGGATATTAATCTTACGGAGGGGCCTGGTTTGCTCATCTATATCCTTGTCTTCTACTCCCATAAATCACCTGCCAGTTTATCCAGCCCCAGATCAATAAGTGTCTGGCGGTATGGTTTGCCGGTCTTGATATCCCAGCCCATTGCCTCAAAATAACCGCTCTTCAATGCCTCAAAATCAATTTCAGTATCAGGTGCCGGGCCAACCGGTCGCGCTGACATTAGCCTTTTAGGCAATTTAAACTCTCCTGGCAGCAAACCTTCCCGCGCGTTGAAGGCCTGTCTCAAAGTCTGGATCCTGCGGCCTGCCTTAAGCCCCTCCTCCCATGTAAAGTCCCACCCGGTCACTGCTGAGACGAGCTCCGCCAGGGGCGTGCTGTTTCCTGTCATCAAAAGCGCACATAGTCCGCAAGAACTGAATAATTGATGAAATTCAGCTCCAATGGCATACATTGGTCCTTTTCTAGTATAGTCACCAAATACTTCCATCTTAGGCATCTGAAGCTCAGGAGCAACAGCTGAAGACCTGCCCTGCTCAATAGGTACTGTGGCATGAGAGTCCATATGACGTCCGGGGTTAGCATCTGCCATATAACCCGTACCCTGGGCAGGATTACTCCTCGGGTCATGGTATGGCAGCCCTTGTCCGTGTACATGCATGGCATACTTCTCCGACCCCTTACCAATTTGTTCTGCCGCTTTTTCTGAACCATCGGCAAGCACTGCCCCAAACCCCTCTCTTAGGGCCATCTTTTTCAGTAGGACTATTATAACCTCCGCATCTCCCCAGGTGAGATCAATACCATCAGTATCTTCCTGATTGATGAGTCCATTCTCATAACATTCCATGGCAAAGGCAATAACATTACCTGCAGCTATAGTGTCGAATCCGTAAAGATTGCATAACTCATTTCCTCGAATCACCGACTCAACATCATCATTCATACAAAGTGATCCCAGGGCAGCCAGTGTTTCATACTCGGGCCTGTGCACCTTGTCCCTGGTTGCAAAACGTCCCTCCTCCACCTTAACGATAGCACCGCACCGTACAGGACAAGCCTTGCATCCATAGCTGTTAAGCTTATATCTGTCCATCTTGGCGCCATCCAGGTTTACACATGTAGGCATCTTTTCAATACCGCTCATACTCCAATTCTTGAGAGGAGAGTCATGAACACTTACCAGGTGACTCAAACCTGCCCCTGTCCCTGCTTCCGACAGCATTTTCTGAAAACGTCCCTCTTTTAGATCCCTGGCAAGGTCATCCCTGGGAGACCTTAATTTTTCAGGATCTGCCACATGGATCTTACCACTGCCTCGTACTACTATGGCCTTCAATTTTTTAGAGCCCATGACAGCTCCCACACCCGAACGACCGGCAGCTCGTCCCTTTTCATGGACTATTGCGGATATGAGCGAACACCTTTCACCAGCAGGGCCGATACAGGCAATCTTTAACTGAGGCTTCCCCAAATCTTGTTGAAGTATGTCATCTGTCTCATTTGTATCCTTACCCCACAGGTGTGAAGCGTCTTTAAGCTCGGCCTTTCCATCAGATAATAGGAGATAAACCGGTTCAGGAGAAATACCTGAGAAGAAGACGCCATCATAACCGGCCTCTTTCAGCTCAGGTCCCAGTGATCCGCCTGAATTTGAATCAGCCCATGCGCCTGTCAGTGGAGACTTGGTAACTACCATGAACCTCCCGCTTCCCGGTACAGGTGTAGCGGTCAAAGGCCCAGTAACAAAACCCAGAAGGTTGTCCGGGCCCAAAGGGTCTGCCTTGGACCTGATATGCTCATAAAGTATTCTCACACCCAGCCCTGTGCCACCTACGAATTCACGGTAAAGGCTCTCCGGCGGTGATTCTTCCCTGACACCCCCTTTTGTCAGATCAACAAATAATATTTTTCCTGCATATCCACCTGTCATGGTTTCCTCCTTGTCTAATTTAACATTGTTCAAATGCTCGGCAAATAAATTCACATTACATGGCTATTTTGTCCTATACCACAACCTCAATCAGGCGGGGTTCACTAGAATCAAAGGCGGCCTTTAGAGTTTTTTTCAGATCATCCGGTTGTGTTACACTATCCCCACGGACGCCCATTGATTCTGCCAGCTTGCAAAAATCAATTACAGGATCATCCAGCTCCATACCTGCGTGCCTCTCATCCACTTCTCCGCCCAGCCTGATATTTCTCATAAGTTTAACCTGACGATAAGTGGCATTGGCAGTGATTATAAAGGTGACTGGTATCCTATAATGGGCAGCTGTCCATAGAGATTGGATAGACCACATGGCACTGCCATCTCCGCTCACGGCCACTACCGGCCGGTCAGGGGCAGCCAGCTTAATGCCAAGAGCTCCGGGCAGTCCCCAGCCTATGCTCCCTCCTCTACGGGCACGGTGAAAACTCCCGGACTCAGCAAAATCAAGTGTACTCCGCAATGCGCCTGATGATGACCAGCAGTCATCCACAATTATTGTATCAGGCCTAACTGCATCTTTTAATTCATTCATTAACCGTGATATGGAAATGGGGACATTATCCTTTTCCTCTTGGTCCTGCTTTTTTGCAGTTTCCAATATTCCTTCATGCTCTCTGGTCATTTCACCTATCCTTGCTCGAGCCGATTCCATGGCCTCAGTGGACATATTTTGCCCCAGAAGGCCTATTAACTCTTCAAGGGAGGCCTTGATATTGCCTTGAATACCAACATCCACGGGGAAATTTTTGCCTATCTCCCATGGATTGTCATCTATCTGAATTATTGTAGTGTTTTTTAATGAAATATGCCTTGGCTGTTGAAAAGGGCTACTGAATTGCGGGCAACCTATCCATATCATCACATCAGCCGATTCAAGCATATTTCTGATTTGAGGATTGGAAAAATCCGTATCACCTGCATATTGAGGATGCTGTACAGGGAAGTTGACATCTGACATCCATGGCTGAGTCACCCGAGCACCGATCAACTCGGCGAGATTAACAACTTCAGCCAGTGCTTTGCTCCTGGTTACGCCACTCTCAACAAAGATAACTGGAGCCCTGCAGTTAGTTAGACATTCAGCTGCCTTATTGACGGCTTTCAGATCCGGGCGTAACTCGTTAAAGAATGGTCCTGAGGGCAAATAATCAAAATCTATGTCTTGATCTAAAATATTTTGCGGTAAGGATAAGAAAACCGGGCCCGTAGGAGGCTGCATTGCCATCTTAAAGGCACGCTGTATGGCCACAGGTATCTCCTCTGCATACGTTATCTCCGCGTACCATTTAGCAAAAAGACTTGCAGTGCTAACAAGGTCCCCGGCCAAATGCGGGTCCTTTAGCAACAGATGGTTATCCTGCTGTCCCGCTGTTACTACCAGTGGCACTCCTCCCTGAGAAGCGTTCAACAGCATGGGAATTGCAGCACCCAGTCCTGTTCCGGTATGGAGGTTAAGAAATCCCGGCTTGCCAGATACCCTTGAATAACCCTCCGCCATACCCGCGACAACCACTTCCTGAAGTCCCAAAATATACTTCATATCAGGATGCTTTTCCAGTGCATCCATAAAAAGAACCTCGGTCGCTCCAGGAATACCGAAAACATATTCTACACCCTCATTTTTTAACAGCGTCATTAGTGCTTCCTTGCCGGCCATCATGGTCATGATCAGTAATCCTCCATATATAAATAGATATATCAGTCAAAACACCCCCAGTAAAACCAGAGGCATGAAAATGCGAACCGCTCAAAGCGGATTATATTTTTTTTAATGTAGCGCCTAAGGGTAACTATAGATTATACAGGACATCAAAGCCCAGTCCAGCTCGCTATCCTCCTGTTCTTGCTCCTTTAAATTTTCGAAATGATTATTTATTACAACCAACCGCATATACAGGGGATATTTGATATCAGCGTGTGAGGATAATCTTAAACGGGATTTTAGTTGATTTTCTCACATTCTTTCTGACCTGCCAATTCTCAAAAAACTCCTCTCGGATAACCCCGTATTTCTCCATAGAGCACCAGAATCTTAAACCATTTATCTGCTCTATCGTCTCCTGCTGGGAAGGGGTAGGACTGTCTGCTTGAAATCAGGCTCACCTGCACAACTGCTCCTTTAGAGCTGGGCTCCGGTTTCACAATTATGATCATCACCATATCTGCAATATGCCTGGGAGTAAAGAATTATGCCAATCTCCAGTTAGCGGGATCATAATAAATGGCACATATTTCAAATATTAACTTAAAGATAACAGAACCGACAACATCTTTTTTTCAAGCCACTATCAGTATAGGACCGACTTTCACGACAGGGCAAGCCAGGTCCCATTAAAATGCAAAGAAACCGCTCATGGCTAATTTATCAAATCAGGGACCTGTACAGGCAGATTTATATCCAACTTTGACCTTGACTTTTCCCAATATTTAGTGGATATATATATCCAGTATCACAATATATGGAGGTTTCCTATGAAAAAAATCCTTGTCTTTACTATTGCTGTCTTCCTTTTTACAACCGGAATTTGCTCGGCTGAAAACTACCGCTTCAGACTCGGAGCAGGCAGCTCTTCCATACATACCTCTTTTGAAGGGAAACAATATAAAAACGGATCATTCCTGATCACTGGAATTGACATCATCGATGTTGAAAAAGATGATAAAAAAGAGGACATCTCCTATAGTCTCCTGAGTCTCAAGTTAGCTCTGGAGAATGAATCTCTTGCCCCTGGACTTCGATGCAGCCTTGGGTTCAAAGGAGTCGGAGGATCCATAGACAGCGGGGCCACAAAAGAAGGGGAATTCGGTGCCATTGCCTTTATGGGGAGTATGGCATATATTTTCCCCGGAATACCAAGTCCTATACCCATTGAAATTTCGATAAAACTATGCTTTTCACCAACCCCTCTTTCATTTAGTGATTCAGACAGATACATTGAATCTGAGGTGGGAATTGCCTTTTACCTTATCAGCAACGCATCGTTATATCTCAGCTACAGAGACTATAATATCCATATGGACAACGATGACGGCGAATGGAAGGTTAAGGACGATGTTTTGGGATTTGGCCTGACCCTT
>JAFDJA010000282.1 GCA_019307745.1 Deltaproteobacteria bacterium
GATACAGCATTTTAATGTTGAGAGGACCATGCACAACCTTGGGCTATTTATTAACTGAAACGTTTCATTAAATGCACTTTCAGGTAATACTCTAATTTCAAGGACTTAACTTCATATTCCCTGTAAATACTCATAATCCCTAAACCCTGAAGAAACGCTTTATTACTGGCCTGAGGCAATAATTGGGATTTATTTCAAAAGTGCATAGTTTTGCAAGTTTTTTGACGGTCGGGTTATGATGTATTTATCTCTGGAAAAACGTGCAGCTCATCAGGTAACATGCAAGCAAGGGGGAAGAACCCTATTTTACAAGGTCCTTCCGGTCAAACTCGATCAATATACATCAAATATCCACCTTATCCCTGAAGATCTCGCTTCAAAGTGTTAGGGTTGATTATGGTCAAAAGTTGCACTTTTGTAGATTAGGAATCATGGAATATGCGATAAATAAAGGGCATAAAGTCTATACAAACCAGCCATGATGGCTTAACCTGTTTACATTTACATTACAGCAGATAGCGTTAATGCAACATTCCCGTTAATATATCAATGATTAACAGGATACTTTTTTAATAATCCGAAAATCCTGTTAATCCTGTCAAAAAAGCTCCGCCGGAGGCGGCTAATTAAATCTCAATTAGTCATCCATCTCTTCAGCAGAGGACAGGGTGGAAACATCACTTGGCTATCTCGGCATTCTGTAATACAGATCCTTGTTAAAAATGTCAAAAAAGTTAATTTCAGTTGACACTCCGACCCCAAGCACTGAATCGGGCCATTTTATACCCTAATGGAACAAAGTCATGGCCATTTTTCATGATGGTCTAAAATGACAGTGCAAGAGAAGACAAAATTATAGAACAGGAGGCGATTCATCAACTCTTCCACTGTTGTTGTCAGATTGTCTTTTATTTAATGATCAGATAGGAGAAATCTTTGCTTCTCATCGAATGCAGAAAAGGAAATAGGCTGCTATTAATTCAAAAAACCGGAATTTGTCAACAAATGCGAATCCTTAACAACAGTGCGTACTTCTCTGCGGAATGCACTGAATCGATTATATTTTTCATTATAGTATTTATTCAATATTTTTAGCGCTTTATCTTTTTTGCCCATGGCAATATGGGCCTCGGCAAGGGAGCCAAGCACCTTGGCAGCCCTTTCATATGCCTTTCTATATTTTTTTGAAACAATATTTTCGATACGATTTTTTCCTATCTTTTCAGCCCACGAAAGATATTCAGAAGTACGAAGTTTCGTAATCTTTATTTGTTTGAGTCCTTTGATAATTTCTATGTAAAAGGATGTCCCATTTCTATCGTCTACTGCAAATCTCTGTGAATAGACAGATCTTGCATTTGCATACCCTCCGAGAAAGCCCTGTATTGTACCCGCCATTTCAGAATGACCTGAAAGGACCGACATAACCGATCCGAACACAACGCCTGCATTACTATGAAAAGACCAGCCTAAACTCTTTTCATTTTTTGCCACAGCAAAAGCGTCGTGCAATTTTCCGGCCATTAATAAGACCTTCACATAAAGTGTTTTTTCATCTGTATCGATTGCCTTATGACCCTTGAAAAAATCAATAAGAGCTTTAAGTTCATTTTTTCTTGCATCCTGGGTTACTGCTTCATCCAATAAATCAAGGAGATTCTGATCACAAATAAAGGAGAAAAATCTTTCCCGTTTTCCAAGCAAAAGATACTCCTTTTCATTTAATTCACTTGCTGCTTCTATCAGAAACTCTGCGATGCGTTCCCTGAACCTGCCCGGTCTTATTGCCTTCAGGCCTTCAATGCTGACATCAACAATTCCTTTCTGATCATTTTCACTTTTGAGCATTCTCAGCCAGAATAGATATCCCTGCGGCTGATTATTTTTCCATTTTCTTGCCAGTTCTGAAACGCCCTTAATTCCTTCAAGGCGGGAAATCGCTTCCAAAAATAAAACTGCAGGCCTGCCTTTTGTTCCCCGTTTATTTAAGGCTCTCTTCCAGACAGGTAAAAACGATTCCATATCTTCCATCTCTCCTGGCCTGGAATCGATTACGTCCTGCAACAGAGGATAGTTTTCGTCATATTCATTTTCGTTATGCGCAGAAAACACATCAATTTCCATGACATTTATAAAATCATCCAGTCTGACGGATTTTTCTGAAGTTTCAAAGACACAGCGGCAATATCTTGCCCTGACTTCCCGGATATCTAACTCATGCGGCGGAGAATAATAAGATACTTCCTTGATATAATTGATCAGCCGGAACAGGGCGTCATACACTATACGCGCATCTTCAAGCCTGTCGTTTAAAAACAGATTTTCAGATTCATCAAAAAAGGATAACAGTTCTTCATTTTGATCCTCACTGACATAATCCGGCTCATTATCATACTCGTAATCATCCCAGTCATCAGGATCATCCCAGTAGGTGCCGTCTTC
>JAFDJA010000152.1 GCA_019307745.1 Deltaproteobacteria bacterium
CTCTCCGATTGTATTAATGAATCCCCTGTTTCTGCTTATCACATGCATTTCCAGCCAAACTAACTTACCCTGTAAAGTACTGTCTTGCTTAGATAGTTCATCAATTTGTTTCTTTGAAATTTTATATTGTATTTTTTTTATATTAGCACTAACTAGTTCCCTGTTTATTAGTGCCTGAATTTTATAAAATTTGTCACGGTCCCGCTAAATGAGGGATTGGAATCATTTCGGCCCGCAGATATATTATCGATATGGTGAAGATTAAAATTATGAAACAAGTTTTAAATATAAGGGCTTCAAGCCGCAGTAGTTAAATGGTGCAGGATTCAGTTATTAATTCAGGACTACTTATAGACCCAGGATTTATAATGATTCGAATATCAGATACATTTTATTACTGGCTCAACTTGATTTAGTTTGCTTCAAAGGGAAATACTATAGTTTTGAAAATATATTTTGGTCTTGTGAAGACTTTATTGTGACCTCTGTAAAAAGAATTGAGCATAAATTTTGATAATACAGAAGGCATCTGGCAGGGCTTTGCAGAGGGAGAGACTGCCCTTTGAGGTTGAAAAAGTATCCCTTGTGTCTATAAGCATCTTTCATAATTATCTAATTCATTTCTGCTAATCGGGCAATATGCTCAGTATATTGACTGATAACTATAAAAAAAAATCCAACTTCCAATAACTTGGAAGTTGGATTTTTGTTAATTTAATTTATAGTTAAGATTAGAAGCTTACATTAAATCTCACAGCTATTGCCGTTATTTCAGATTCGGCAAGGCTTGGGGTGTCAACGATATTTTTAAATTCATGTTCATCTATAGTAGTTCTCACGATTCTGGGAGTTATGCTTAATGCGCCACTCATTGGTATTACATATTGAACGCTTATTGCTGTACGCTCAAGCCAGTCATAATAACTTTCAATTACGGTATCAAACCGCTGAACCTGATCCCAACCATAAGAGGCAATCAATGTGCCATTTCCCATCTTTGAAGATACTTCTACAAAATATCCTAAGTACGTAGAATCCTTTACCGTATCAGCTATATTCGCATCGTCATCGTCTTTATTCCACCAGACGACCTGGCATGCATCAGGAACTCCAGAAAAGAACATTTCACCGTCACTATCACGTTCACCCATATTTTTTCCTTTGGTGACCTCACCAGTTATGGTTAAAGGCCCGCTCTCGTACTTTACCGGAAGAGTGAAAGCTGTAATAGCAAACTCAGTATCAGCAACAATAGCAGGGTTATCCCATGAATATTTCTGAAAATGGGCCCCTGGCTGGATCTCGAACGGTCCGATCATTGTCCTGAATGCTAATTGTATTGAGGGCAGGAAAGTATCTTCATCCGTATCCGTCCATGGTATGATATCATTGTTGTCCGGGTGGGGATAATCAACGGCTAACGCTGGCTCGGTATTTACCCCTTCAGAATAATCATCCGGTTGATAGGCGGCGAACATGATCAATCCGTAAGGCGTGTTGACATCCATGCCGAGCGCGAATTGTCCAGCCTGTGCCTCGTTCGTTACATCACCAAACAATACTCCATTATCGTGCTGTAATGGGCCAAATACTCCCGGCTTTGCACCAAACTCTATCTTCAAGTTCTCTTCAACCTGCCACCAGAGAAAGGCATCCATCTCTACATCACTGCCTTTAATCGGCTCTTGTTCAAAATGTGGCTTATAAGGGGTTACAGGTTCCTCTGCAGCAGTTGACATGAGTGAGTAAACACTCCACCCAGCTCCATATTGCTTGTCAGCGGAAGTGAAATAGGTATTAACCCCGGCTTTCATTTCTCCTGTATCTTTTCCTTTTTTAGTATCATCATCATTCATTCTGGGTGCGAAATCTTCAGCAACAAATCCAAATTCAGCAGTAAGATCCCCAGATACATAATTAAATAGTACATTAAGGTCTCTTGCGGTTGATGCGATAGCAAGATCTTTGATGTCTGTGGTCCCACTCTCTGAGGTTTCATCAATAAGTGCCATTCCAACTTCAAAACCTAGTTCACCTCTCATTGATAACTGCGCCATTGCCGGCAAAGTAACTACCACACAAAGAACAGCCGCAAATAAAATTACAAAAAACTTTTTCATAACTCTTTCCTCCCAAAGAAATAGTTAAATTAAGATCAAATAGCAAAAGTTGTAAATCCTGAGGTTATTGACCCCCCCTTTCACCTCCTCTCTTATTCAGAATAAATTCAAAAAGGCAGTTGCCGTGGCCGGAGGGCAGCGTTCCCACCAGATTTTCTAACCATTGAAGACTTTAATGCGTTTAAATGTTAATATATCCGGCATCAGTCTAACCTGCCACTTTTATACACAGAATGCTGGTTTGATAACAATTTTTCATAAGGATGTCAAGGGTTTTTTATGTCTGTTCATCTCTGAATTTGCCATAATATCAGTCTTGACAAAAAAATGTTTTATGCTAGGATTTTGATGTCACAAGTATAAACAAGTTGCGGGTCATAATGTCAAGCACGATTTATGTTTTGTTGCCGGATTGTTTAAACCCAAGTATTCAGAAGACTTACACGGATTCCCTTCTGGTTGAAAACATCCTGATACTAAGGGGTGTATCTATAAAGATGCTATAAAGGTCACATAATAGCTATTCCGGTAATACCGGTCAATATAAATTTTATTTTATAATAAGAGGCATCAAATGAAAATTTTGGTAAGTGACGTTCTCTCTGACGTGGGAGTTGATATATTTCACGAAGCGCCCAATATAGAAGTGGATGTCAATACAGGTCTATCTCCTGAAGAACTGAAGGGACTAATCGGTCGATATGATGGCCTTGTTATACGTAGTGCTACAAAAGTGACTGCCGATATAATAGCTGCTGCCGAGAACCTAAAAGTCATCGGACGTGCGGGGATCGGTCTCGATAATGTTGATATTCCAGCTGCCAGCCAACGTGGAATTGTTGTTATGAATACACCCGAAGGGAATACAATCACTACCGCGGAACACACTTTTGCTATGATTATGGCCCTTACTCGCAACATCCCACAGGCTACATCAACTATGAAACAGGGTAAATGGGAAAAGAAAAAATTGGCTGGCCGGGAGCTTTTCAATAAGACCCTTGGGCTTATTGGCGCTGGCCATATTGGGCGGATAGTGGCTGATCGGGCAAAGGGGATGAAAATGAACGTAATTGTTTATGATCCCTATTTAAAGCCTGATACCATTGAAGGCCTGGACTTTGAGCCGGTCTCTTTTGATGAACTTTTACAAAGGGCAGATTATATTACAATCCACACCCCAAAAACCAGCGAGACCACAAATTTGATCAATAAAGATACAATAGCTAAAATGAAGAAAGGTGCAATGCTGGTAAACTGTGCACGTGGTGGTATAGTGAATGAGGATGACCTTTATGATGCTCTTGAATCGGATCATCTGGGAGGGGCAGCTCTTGACGTGTTCTGCACAGAGCCCCCGGGCGAAATCCGGCTGATGAAACTTTCAAATTTTGTCTGTACACCTCATCTAGGTGCCTCTACAAAAGAGGCTCAGGAAAATGTGGCAAGGGATGTTGCCATGCAGATAGTCGACTATCTCTTGCACGGTACAGTCAGAAATGCGGTAAATGTGCCTAGTGTAAGTGCTGAACTGATGTCCATATTGAGGCCTTATGTTGCCCTGACGGAAAAAATGGGGTCATTTCAGACCCAGCTTATAGACAGCGGGATTGAAGAGGTACATGTTAATTATGAGGGACGAGTTTCTGATTATGACTTGACCCCGCTTACCACTGCTATGCTTAAGGGACTGCTTTCTCCTATCCTTGGAGACGACGTAAATTTTATCAATGCATCAATTATCGCTTCTGAGAGGGGAATAAAAGTCACAGAGTCTAAGACAAAGACATCAACGAATTTCGTTAGCCTTATTACTCTGACTGTCAAGTCAATGGATGGTGAAACCGTTGTGTCAGGAACTATTTTTGGTGAGAACATGCCAAGGATGTTGCGTATCAATGATTTTTATCTTGAAGCAATTCCGGCTGGCCATAACCTCCTTATACATAATCTTGATGTCCCTGGAATGATAGGTCATATTGCAACAACTCTTGGAAAACATAATATTAATATATGCAATATGGCAGTAGGGCAGGAAAAACCGGAAAATCAGAATGTTATTCTTCTGTCAACCAATATTTTTGTTGATAATGAGATTGTTGAAGAGCTGTGCCAACTGGAGAATATTTTTTCAGTCAGGAGAATAGAACTTTAATCAGGAGCAATACCATGACTATAAAGGGTAATGGATTTGTAATTGATGATGATAAAGAGACTTTAAATAGTGATATGAGGGCTGGGGAAGATGAAGTAAGAAACAAGAGAAATCCTCCTCTTCCTGAGGTCAATTTTAATTCACTTGTCTTCAGTCTAAGTTCATCTGCCCTGTTTCATATGGGAGAGATCGCTGATCCAAAAACCGGAGAGAAGACCAAGGATGTTTCTCTGGCAAAACACTCAATAGACATTATATCTATGCTAAAGGATAAGACCAGCGGTAATCTGACTGGGGAGGAGGAGAAATTTCTGCACAACGTCCTGACTGATTTACGGCTGCGTTATGTCAAGGCGGCAAAACAATAAGAGTAAAAGTATCCAGCCTCGGGATTAGAATTGAGGGGCTGCTATCGGGTCTGTGTAATACTGTTATCTGATCTTCGTCACATACCTTTTTATATCCTTACATTCCTTTTACTGGCAAGAGAACGTTACTACCTGAGTTGAATACTTATGGAAAAACAGAGACAAACGGGCAGACTGCAATTCCGGGCAGTAGCCCTTTTCGTTCATATTGACTGAAATTAAGAGGGCTTAATATGGGAAAAACGGGACATGACAGGCAGGTTTTCATATGCAGGTGCTTGATGGTATGTGTTTTTGTCGGATTTATATTCATAATTTCAAGTTCAACTGTTCAATCGGTTGGTGAAAATGACATTTCTACAGTCGCAGGTGTCCCTGATTCCTTTGCAAGACTGGTAAAATTAGCCAGGGAGTCTGTTGTCAACATAAGCACAACCAGGCATGTCAAGGAATCAGGTCAGGGTTATTACAGAGGGCCATTTGACCAAGGCAATCCGTTTGGCGATTTTTTTGAACATTTTTTTGAGAATAAGGCCCCTCAGGAGTATGATAAGCGGAGCTTGGGATCTGGCCTTATTGTAGATGAAGATGGATTTATCCTGACAAACAATCACGTTGTTGAAAAAACAGACAAGATAAAAGTAACGCTCTTCAATGGAAAGGAATTCGATGCACGGATCATTGGAAGAGATCCTAAGACTGATATTGCTCTGATAAAGATCAATACAGGTGAACCTATGAAATTGTTGCCATTCGGTGACTCTGACGGTCTTGAGGTCGGAGACTGGGTGATAGCTATTGGAAATCCATTTGGTCTTGATCATACTGTCACTGCTGGTATAGTCAGTGCCAAGGCCAGACAGATCCGGCCTGGATCTTCTGATAACTTTATCCAGACAGATGCGTCTATTAATCCCGGTAACAGTGGTGGTCCCCTTTTGAACGTTAATGGGGAGGTGGTTGGAATCAGTTCTGCCATATACTCCAGAAGCGGGGGGAGTATGGGCATAGGATTCGCCATTCCAATCAACATCGCAAAGACTCTATTGCCTCAACTCAAGCAAGGGAGAGTAACCAGAAGCTGGGTGGGCGTGATGATCCAGAAAATTACTCCTGAACTAGTTGAAGCGCTTGGACTGAAGGGCGAGAGTGGCGCCCTGGTTGCTGATATTGCACCTGACAGCCCCGCTGAAGCGTCAGGCATACTTCGTGGTGATGTTATCGTTTCATTTGATGGTAAAGCAATTAATGATATAAGAAGCCTGCCTTTTGTAGTGGCAGCTACTCCTGTTGATAAGGATGTTGCAGTTGAGGTGATGCGAAAAGGTGATAAAGTAAGACTTACGCTTACTGTTGGTGAGTTAGAGGACATTGATGTCTCCGGGGCAGAGGAGGGGAAGGCATTGGATCTTGGTATGGTACTTGAGGAGGTTACTCCTGAACTGGCAGCACATTTCGGACTTCCTGAAAAAAGAGGGCTCCTTGTTGTCAAGATAGATGCCGGTTCTCCGGCTGAGACGGCAGGCATCCTGACTGGAGACATTGTCATTGAGATGGGTCAGGAACAAATCCAGGACCTTGACAGATATAGTGAGAAGCTCAAACAATACAAAAAGGAAGATACTGTCCTTTTTTTGGTAAATCGTGATGGCACAACATTATACCTTACACTGAAAGTCAGGGAGCGATAATAGTGCTGATCAGCTGGAAATAGGCTGTTTTCAGTAAATCGTCTGAAAATATATTATAGTGACTGAGAAACCTAATATAATCAGGACACCAGCCAAAATAAACACTCTTCTCAAGGTTACGGGTCGCCGCCCAAATGGTTATCATGAACTTGTTTCTATCATGATTCCTGTTGAGATATTTGATCTGCTTGAATTTGAAATCTTACAGGAAAAGGCTATCTGGATTCAAAGTACAGGCTATCATGTGCCTAATGATGAGAAAAACCTTGTCCATAGGGCAGCTCGATCTTTTTTGTCCAGGACAGGCATCTCTCATGGGGTTTCCATAAGATTGGAGAAAAATATTCCGGTTGCTGCAGGTCTTGGAGGTGGAAGTAGTGACGCGGCTGCAACACTTCTGATGCTTAACAGGGTCAATTCTATGCCTTTAACAGAATCAGATCTTCGTGAGATTGCGGTTGAATTGGGGGCAGATGTGCCATTTTTCCTGAATTGCATGCCAAGTCTTGCCACTGGAATAGGTGAGATTATTGAACCGCTGGAGGGCTGGCCGGAATTTTGGTATGTTATTGTTACTCCACCCATAAGGATTTCCACAATGTGGGTATATCAGAATCTTAAATTGGAGTTGACAACGAAGTCATCTGACTGTATACTAGCAAATTTTAGAAGTGAAACGTTCAAGGTTGAGAATGTGCTCGAAAATGATCTGGAAAATGTAACCTGTGCCAAGTTCCCGATAATAAACACCCTGAAAAAACTCCTGGTGGATGCCGGTGCCAAAGGTGCCATGA
>JAFDJA010000045.1 GCA_019307745.1 Deltaproteobacteria bacterium
TTTCCCTTTGGTCAGGGTGTATTTATGAGTCTTTTTTCATTGATTCTGTAATCAGATTTTGACTAATAATATATATTTTTTGAAATATTCAATATTAACCGGTTTATTTCATCAGCAACCGAATTATAGTAGTCCCCTATAATGCTTTTTCCAGGAATCTCCTCTGCATAATTTTGCTAAAAAGGTGCTAAACACATAGTGCTCATAAGTTCTGCAAATACATTCAGCAATGCCTTTGAAACTCCCAAATTTTTAAGTCAACAGTATATGTGAAGAGGATTTAAATAATGTTGTTTTTTTTCAGTCATATAAAGGGCCTCTCATATAATGTTGAAGGATGCCCATCCAATGTGGGATCTTAATCTTTTAAGTTTTCTCTTTTTTCAAGTTTAAAAGCACAATATTTTTTACTCAAACTGCCCATTCCCGTTAATAATGTTCCAAAGAGCAACATAGCAAATGGTTCTGAAAAGGGTGGCAGTGCTCCTAATTGATGCATAGCAAAAGCAGAACCTGTGAGTACAAAAATTCCTAAGAATAAAAAAAACATGATCAGTAATTTCATTTTGGATCCTTTCCCCTTCAATTTAATTGTGTCAGTTGTTGTGTGATCAGCAGTAGCTCCTCAATTTTCACATCAGAATTCGCAAATTATGAGTTTTACTATTCGCAAGGTGTGTGCCAGGTTAGATGCAATTTAAGACAATTATTTTTCCTTGATATTTCAATTTGTTATAGGGACAAGATGGATGATTGAGAAAAGATAACGGTGAAGTGTGTAAAACTTTACCACTTTTGTGTGGAAGTTAAATTCCAGATTAGGATAAAAATTTACATACTTTTGGTGAAAGGATTGTTTGAAAATAGAAAATCAGATCAGGGTGAATAAATAACAGTGGAGTGTTGAGGCTGGCAGTAAAAAGTGTGGATCTGGAAATGGCTATTAGAAAAACAATGTCACAGTCAATATCCTGACCAGACAGCAAGGATCCAGAAAATGTCTCAAGGCACTTATGCAGTAATCAGAGCTTCAAAATTATTTTTCTTTTCCGCTTGGGTAAGATCTTTCCTTCTGTCAGTACAAATCAGGATTGATCTATCAGCTCAAGAACACATCTCCTCCTTGTTTTTGTGGAGGCTGCATTGAGTATGGTCCTGATAGACTGGATCGTGCGTCCTTGTTTGCCTATTATTTTTCCAATATCCTCTTTGGCCACCTGCAGCTCAATCACAGTGGATTGAGCTCCAATTATTTCCGTGACTACGACTTCCTCTGGCTTATCCACTAGCATCTTTGCGATAAGTGTAATTAAAGTTTTCATCCTGGTCTACCTCCGCATTTTAATTCAATTTGCAGTATAGAATTATATGATTGAAAAAATTTGAACTTGAGGTCCTTTGTTTAACTAGTCCTTTTGTCTGGAGTTTTATTGTCGTAACATAAAGTTTACCAGATTAAGTTTATGTGGGTCAACTTTAAACGTTATTTTGGAAAATAAAGCAATAGATAGTTTTATCTGGATACTTCATTCTTAATTTTCAGATATTTCTTTATTGCATTTCATTATGACCTTATTTTAATCTTTCTGAGATGTAAAATTGGTAACAACAGAGAGCAAACGTGAAAAAGCAATAAATATCACAGGCTTTACTGCATGGGTTAAGGCTATACTTATATGAGCATTTCCCGTATCCCATTGGTAGTGAAACTGGAAATTTCTCTTATATGGGAGATCTGAAAATATGGTAAAAATTAGGACTGCTGATGTATTTATAGTGTAACCAGAAGGAATATTACGGGGAGAATAGTTTTTTAAAAGTTATTCCTCAGATTTGGACGCTGCATGCGAGACATTCACCTAATGTATTGAATGCGCTTGTAAGAAATATAGAGATTATTCCCATAAGTACTTTGAAGAATGGTTAAAATGGAATATTGGAGCAGTTATTCCCCGGTTATTTTCAAAAGATTCAGATATTACACAGGCTGCCTATTCAAATGATGTATTAAAATTTCGCCTTGAGTGTTAAATCTCACCGGAATTCCTGAAGTTCCAACTCCGGAATTAGTGATTCCTTGCATTTTTTGATATTGCCAATGTCCTCGGTAGTACTTGCCCCCCCGATTTAGATGTTTAATAATAGCTGTTCCTCCCGGAAGACAGACCTGGCCTGCATGGGTATGGCCGCAAAGGTATAGATCAACTCCCATTTTTGCGGCTTTATCATACAGTTCAGGTGAATGGATCAGAGCTATAGAAAAGTAGTCCTGTGCGTGTTCTAAAGCATATAACGCCTGGTCAGTGTAATAATAATGTACATCATCGGTGCCAATACATTGAATCTGCTCATCACCTCTATGAATAAGGCATGTTCTATTGATCAACATGTGAATTCCAATTTTTTCCATAGGGTTAACCATGTGGCAACTATCATGGTTCCCCAAAACACCAATGAACCCTTGCCGACTGTCAATATTATCAATTAAGTATTTGAGGGTGCCAATAATGTCTTTATGCAGACCATGTAATCCTGTTCTGTAATCTCCGGTGAGTACGCATAAATCTACTGTACGATTTTCCAGAAGACCAAGGACCCGGTCTTCAAGCCCTTTCATACCATCTAAATGCAAATCTGACAGATGTAAAATTGTAAATCCTTGAAAAGCCTTTGGTAGGTTAGGAAAGTACAAGGAAATGTCTTGAAGTTTAATATTCGCTGAGTTGCGCATCCCCTTATTATATAGACCTGACAGGCGTAATATCAATTTAAAAGCCTTCATCATCAACAGCAGCTTATACCAGTGATGAGGGCCTTTGCGTCCATAACGCCTGGTTTTCATATTATACATTTCCATCCAGAAACGATTTGCAGCCCAAATCTGTCTCCGGTTGATCAACCTTTTTTCATAGGGAAGGGGATGGAGATATGGATTCGGGTTTATATCCCTACTAGGTGGAGGAGAATCTGATAAAGAAAAATTCATTGTTTTTCAATTAAAAAAAATCTGTGAATAATTTTTTTTGGGGAGCTATGAACCGCGGATAACTGATAATTCTGTTTTCAAGTGTTTATTGCCTTCGATATTATCATTTTTCACTGATTTTGGATTCAGCCGGTACTCCGGTCGGTATCAGATCTAACACCATGATCCTGTGATGTCATGGGTGGTCTGCCCCCTAATGTGGCTCGTGTCTCTATTTTTTACCTGAATCTTGCATAAATAATATTGAAGTGTATCATAATCTACTGTGCTAAAGGGATCCAGGATTCAAAGGTTCAAGCGTTTTATGCCTTGTATTTTCTTTACACAAACTTCGCTGTGCGCAGGCCCACTACTTCGTAGTGGGTTCCCAGGTTCAGCAAGCTCGATGCTTGAAAAATTCAGGTTTAAAATTACTTCCTGAAACCTTTGCAAAAGTAAAGCCCAATAGAATATTTAACTGTGCATTATTGCTTCTTTAACACGCTCCGGGGTCAGGGGGAGCTGGAACAGTCTCGCCCCGGTTGCGTCAAAGACGGCGTTTGCAACTACACCGCCCATGCATATAATTGCAGGTTTTCCACCGCCATGGGGGGGGCTTTCCTGGGCATTGATAAGCACTATCTCGATTTCAGGAACCCATGAGAAACGGGGTATTTCATAGGTGTCAAAATTCTGGTCAATGACTTTTCTTCCTTTAAAAATGACCTCTTCGGAAAGGGCAAAGCCAAGCCCCATTGTTATACAGCCTTCTGCATGGATAGTAGCTCCTTGAGGGTTTACCACAAGTCCCATATCCTGAGCGCATACTACACGTTTTACTCTGACCTGCCCGGTATCCCTGTTCACATCGACCTCAGCCATGCATGCAACATATGTGTCCGCGTCTTTACCGCATGCCAGGCCATATCCCCTGCCGCTTGGCGTCTTTGACGGGGTCCATTTGAATTTTTCAGCTGCAGCCTCAAGTACCCCTATCATCCTTTGATCCTTTAAATGCTTTAGGTGAAATTCCAGGGGGTCTATACCCGCCTTTGAGGCCATAATGTCAAGCTGGGACTCTCTTGCAAAGACGTTCGTGTTGTTTCCAGGTCCCCTCCAGGGTCCTACCTCAAAAGGATGAATACCCGCCTCAATCCTTCGCCATTCACCATAGACGTTCCATTGCTGGTTCGGGATTTCATAATCAAAATCCAGTCCCCTGTTGCCCGCAAAATAGACATTATAGTCCCATAGTACCAAGTCTCCTGAGTCATTGATCCCTGACTTTATCTTTACTACCGCTGCGGGCCGGAAGGTGTCATAGAAGAACTCTTCCGCACGGCTCCAGGCAACCTGCACTGGCCTGCCTGTTAATTTTGTCAATCTTGCAGCCTCAACTGCCTGATAGGACGAACCCTTCCCACCAAATCCTCCTCCTACAGGTGGAGTAATAACCCGGACATTGTCTGGAGTAAGGCCCAGGGATTGGGCCACCTGATCTTTGACCGTGAAAGGAGCCTGGGTAGATGCCCATACCGTGATCTTTTCCCCTTCCATATTTGCAAGAGCCGTATGTGTTTCAATACTGGCATGGGCAAGATAGGGGTCCAGATATGTCTCCTCAACAATGGTTGATGAAAGATTCTCTCCTGTTTTAATATCACCTCTCCTGGATTCTGTACTGCCTCTCGGGGCAACCTTCAGCAGGTGATCAAAGATTGTCCTGTTGTCAATTGTGGAATCAGGCACATCAAACTCGGCCTTTACTTTTTCCAGGGCTTTTTCCGCCACATCAGCGTATTTGTGGAGAACTGCGATCAGGTCACCATCCCTGACAATATGGACACCCTTTGTTTCTTCAGCAGCAGAGGTGTTCACTTTTTTTAATATTGCTCCATGGGCAGGGGGACGTAAGATTTTAGCGTACAACATATTTGGCAGGCGGATATCCCCTGCATACTTTGTCCTGCCCGTGATCTTTTCAAAGGAGTCCGTCTTGAGATGGGGTTTTCCTACAATAGTGAATTCTGATACAGGTTTTAATTGCGGTTTACCTTGCAGATGTCTTTCTATTTTCTTTCCCTGGGTTAACTGGGCATAACTGACCCGGTTGCTGGGGTTCGTCTTGTCAAATACAAAGCTGTCCTTTGTCTGTAAACGTTCAACCGGTATCTTGAGATGTTCTGCTGCCAGTTCTATTAGAACACCTCTGGCTTCTGCCGCCGCGGCCCACAGAATAGGTCCGAAAACGCGGATGGTCAGGGAGCCAACGGTCGCCCTGTCATAGGGACAGAGATCTGTGTCGCCCATAATCATATCAACTGAATCTAAAGAGACATACAGTTCATCAGCCAGTATCTGGGCCAAAGAGGTTATAATTCCCTGTCCCATTTCAATTTTGCCTGTAAGGCAGGTGACTCTGCCATCCTCTCCGATCCTGAGGAGAGAGTTGAAATCAAGGGGTGTCTGACGGCGGCGTTTCCCGCCGCCACCTTTTCCACGTCTCTGAGCCAAGACTGAAAGGTCTCCACAAGTGAAATAGACTATGATTCCGCTCCCTAATGCACCCATGCGTTTTAGGAATTCCCTTCGGTCAACAGGCAGGGAAGATGCCTGCTCAGGGAGATCCGTTTCCAGATATTTCTCTTTTTTTGTCATCTCTTATCTCCTCCCATTTCCCTGGCTGCAGTCTGAATAGCCTGGATAATACGTTTATGTGCCCCGCACCGGCAGAGATTTTCATCCATTTCCTGGATAATCTCATCCCTGGTTGGCCGGGGATTTTTTAATAAAAGGCCATAGGCCTTGAGTACCATCCCCGGTGTGCAAAAACCACACTGCAGGGCATCATGATCAGTAAATGCCTTCTGAAGTGGATGGAGGTCCTCGTCACCAGCTATTCCTTCAATAGTAATGATATCCTTTCCTTGTACTTCTTTTACCGGGGTCTGACAGGATAGCACGGGTTCTCCATCCATAAGGACTGTGCAGGCACCACACATGGCTTCTCCACAACCATATTTGACTCCGGTAATACCCAAATCTGAGCGCAGGACCCACAAAAGCATACGATCTTCATCTACACTAAGGCTGACGGGCTTATTGTTGACTCTGAAATTAATGGTCTCTGTCATAATTTTCTCCTGTATTTTATCTGTTTATTATAGTCTTCGGCCGTATCAATATCCTTAAGAATGTCCGGAGTGTCCATATTTACCTCCAGTATGTCTTTTGAGTTATTATACATAAGCCCGCGCAATCCTATGTGGGGATTGAGCTGTCTTATTTCATCTCTGTATTTAATATCAATAAGAACAGGGTGTCCGCGCATCTTATCATAAATTGGTAGGATAATGCCCTTTTTTGTCCTGCCATATTCATGGATTATCCTGTTTATCACTGAACTCTGGATAAGGGGTTGATCACCAAGTATGACAAGGACTGCAATGGCATCCTCAGGCAGACCATCGAGCCCGTATTGAATAGATGAAAGCATGCCATCTGCAAAGTTCGGATTCATAGAGATTTTCACAGGATATTCTTTGATTTTATTTTCTATCTCTTCAGCATATTTTCCAAGGATAACCAGGGTCCTGTCTACTTTTGATTTAACAGTATTATTCACAACAGTCTCTATTATAGTTGTTCTGCCAAAAGGGAGAAGGAGCTTTGCCTCTCCCATCCTTTTGGATTCACCCGCTGCCAGTATTACGGCACAGATCATTAGGACCTCTTCTCATTATTCGGTTTTTCATGGCGTACAAGGACAACCTGGGCCGCAATACTCACGGCAATCTCCTGTACGGTCTTTGAATCGATATCAATGCCGATTGGTGCGTAAATTTGTTCCCATTGATCAGGCGTGGCCCATCTATTTCTTACAAATTCTTCTTTCATAAGTCCTATTTTACGGGAACTGCCTATCATGCCGATATAAGCAGCCTCAGAACCTATACATTGCCTGAGCGCATCCGCGTCTCCCCTGTGTCCCCTGGTGACAATTACCACATATGTATTTGAACCTATTGAGATATCCTGCAGCGCATTTTTCATATCGCCTACGATTATGTGGTCAGCATCAGGAAGTAATGCCTTATTAGCGAACTCAGGCCTGTCATCTATGACCGTTACTTCAAAATCCAGAAGACCAGCAAGGTGGGAAAAGGCCCGGCCGATGTGGCCGGCCCCTGCGATAATCAAGCGGGGCAGGGGATATACGGGCTCTAAAAAGAGGTATGAGGCTTCAGTACTTGCTGATATTCTACCTTCTTCCATGGGAATAAAACAGGACTTATTTTCCTCTAGAGACCTTGCAATATCTTTTTTATATGGTTCATAAAGGATGTCTGATTTGACACAGCTGTTCTCTTCTCCCTCAGTCCAATGTCTGACAAGAGACACCTTTTTTTGGCGCGATTCATTGATTGATGTGGCCAGAACACCTGGTCTGCCTTGACTTATAGATTCATTCATGCTTTTGAAGACATCTATATGTGTCTCTGGGCACGGATCTATAAGTATTGTTGCCTCGCCACCACAGATAGCGCCATCTTCTGAACTGATGTCAGAATTCAGGTCAAGTTTATAAAGCAGGGGCTTCCTTTTTCCCAGGGAATCAAGTGCCCTGTTCTGGGCATCAGCTTCTAAAATTCCCCCTCCCAGAGTTCCATACAGGAGTCCTCCAGAGAAAAATAAGGCAGAGGCTCCGGGAATTTGAGGGGCGGATTTTTCTGTATGGACAATTGTGGCAAGGACCAGGGAGCTTTTGTTTCCTAACGCCCTTAACAGATAGTTATAGATGTTTTTCATATTTTTTATTCTATCATAATTTTATAAAGAGCAAGTAATAAGACCTCGGTCTAAATTGAAATTTGAAAGGGTCCGGTATTTTTTTAAAAGGCATACCTATTCATGCAGGCGCTCTTTTCCCAAAAGCGCAGTTTTGAACAATTATAAAGAAATAGGGCTGTCCTGATCTTTGATCGTTAAATCTTTTTTGCCTCAGACATCAGCTTATCAAATTTTTCAACTTCCACTACGGGCGATGTGATAAAGGAGATTCCTGTCAATTTATTTAAGGCAATAGATGAGGCCAGGGCCTTTTCAATATCCGGGAAATCCAAGGTGAGAACGAGGTCATGTTCCCCTAATACAGCATAGATAGATATGACCTTTCCACCGTTTTTTTCTATCAGTTCAATGGTCTTATCTGTTCTTTCAGCACTGACTCCCTTTAATGACTCCGGGGAATATTTTCCAAACATCATAAATACTGGCATATCAAACCCTCCTGTTTTACATTATTATATTATTAATATTAAACAGAATTGTCCGCCCACAGCATGCTTCTTGATTCTTAACCCATAATAAAAGAGATTTTATCAGATATATTGCCATAAAACTATAAAAAATTATACAAGACTATATAGCATGATCGATTTTCTTAAAAAACATGTTTATATGGATCAACTTCAAACAATTTTTTTTGAAAAGCACGGTAAATTACCTGCCTGTTTCATTGACACGGGTTAGGAGATGTTCGTGGGCGGATTATTAGGTAGGGTATATATCCTTGAACTTGGCAGCAGAGTGCTGTTCCCGGCTGGATCATTATCTTAGGTTTTTTTTGAAAATGGCAAGGATATACATCAATATATAAACACAGGCTCATAAGTCGTGCGTACAGGTATGAGCAAATTATCAGCAGAAATGCCTGAGGCAGAGGACCCGGAGTATGCTGATCAAATTTCCTGGCTGGTCCGGGTCAAACCGGATATTGAGTTTGTATATACCTTACATAAGCACCTGATACAGATTACTGTAATCATCTGTCCATATTTGGATTGATTTAAAACTCTCCTCCTCTTGAGGAGAGTCGTCTGTATCAAGAAAACCAGACTGTTTAAAAAACTCTTTGTCTTTTGTCAAAAGGATCCAATCATTTCCATAGGCAAAGCTTTCATCTTCCCATGCACCGATAAGGGTTCGTTCGAGATCAAACTCGTCTGCCAGTTTCCAGATAAGAGGTATGAAGTCTATATATCTATTGGTGATATGGACCGCAATGACTCCTCCTTGCCGCATGTGACGCATGTAGATACTGAATGCCTCCCGTGTCAGGAGGTGGATAGGAGGGGCATCGCCGCTGAATGCGTCAAGGGCAAGAATATCGAATTTTTGAGGCTCTTCATGTTCCATGGAGATTCGGGCATCGCCGATGACAATATCAATCTCTGCCTTGGAGTCTGACACAAAACTGAAATATCCTTCCTCAGAAGCTGACAGACGAACCATGGCAGGATTGATCTCGTAAATGCGATAGTAGTCTATTTCACGGCCATAGATTGCCAGTGTTCCGGCACCGAGCCCTACTATTCCCACCCTCAACTGTTTTGAATGGGGGTTGTATGCCTTATACCTGGGATGGTTTCTTATCGCCCTGGCTACGCCACTGCTTTCTGTATAATAGGTTGTGGGCATCTTGCGGTAGTAGGTATCACTCGTATATTGATATCCATGGAGTGTCTGTCCATGATAAAGGTAGCGTTGATGACTTATCGGATTATCAGGGTACAGTTCAACTACCCGCAGGATGCCGTAAAAATTGCGGTTAATGGCAATGGTGGTCTCACCAGGATCGCCCATGGGCAGGTATTGTGTAAGATTTATTTTGTCAGCAACTTTAAGGGTTAAATCGCGATAGGTTTGAGGAAGACGGTCCACTAACAGAAAATATGGCCCAATTGCCAGGAGCAGCACAATGGCTGCTGCAGGGACCCTGAATGACCATCCCCAGATCGGGATATTCAGCAGAGACCTGCGATCTCTGAGTGTGGCTATAAACACTGCAAGACCGCAGATAAAGTAGCCGACATATAATTCCCAGAGCCCCTGAAAAAGGCTTGGAGCAATGACTCCCACGAATATTCCGCCCATAGCACCTCCAATGGATACAGACAGGTAGAACTGGGTCAGGTATTTGTTTCCTGGCTTGAGCCTCACCAGTTCTCCGTGACAGAGCATACAGCAGATAAATAATGCCGCATTATATGCTATTATTTGTCCCAATATGCTCATATTGTAGTCGCCGCCAGTCATCATGGCCAGCATATTGAACATTAATGTCCCTATAAAGTACATGCTTACAATTGCCGCAACCACATACAAAGGCCTCCAGTACAGGTGTCGACTTGAAAAATTCAGGACAAATGTAAGCAGATAGATGCTCAGGGGAAGAACCCACAGGAATGGAATGACCGCCACTTCTTCTCCGACCTGGTTAGTGGTAGCCAGAAGAACAATCGACGCGCCGGCAGTCAGGGTCAACCATAGTATTCGCTGCAACAATGTCGCCTTGTCTGAATCCCCTGTGTTGATATCAATGTCAGGAGAGACTGAAGATGGCCGGGCCTCACTCGTTTTCCCTGCCTTAATCGCCGTATAACCGCAGCATAATACAAAAAGTACATAACCGACAAACCATATTCTGGCCTGGAGATTTAGGCCTAGATTAGGCTCTACAAGGAATGGATAGCTCAGCAGACCCAGCAATGATCCTGCGTTGGACAGGGCAAACAGCTTGTACGGAGATTGCTTAGGGAATGTCCGGTTGAACCAGACCTGCAGGAGTGTGCTGGTGGTCGACAGGATGAAGAATGGAAGTCCCACGCTTGCAGCGAGCAGACCGAGGATTCGAATTATGGGTATGCCGCTGCCTGTATGTTTCCACCCCGCATCCGGAAGAAGCGGTGCATTCCAGAAGATCATCTGAATGACAAGCATTATGATTGAAGCAGAAAGCAGTAACAGGTGTATCCTGGATTGCCGTCGGGATGAAAACCTGCTGACGATTGCATGTGAGTAGGCATACCCACCAGTCAGCATGACCTGGAAAAAGAGCATGCATGTGGACCAGACAGTGGGCGTTCCTCCGAACCAGGGCAGAATGTACTTGGCTATTATCAATTGGACCTGAAAAAGCAGAATAGCGCTAATAAAGATAGTCAAGGCATAAATTGTCATATTTCTATTTTTCCCTCTCAAAATGGATTTTTCAGTTTTTATCCAATGTTTTCATATGAAGTCCCCCTTTTGGTCCCTGTTCGAATTAATTAATGTCCTTAATTTTTAGCAACAGGGTATTATCAAGTGAGCATATCAATGAATATCAAGTCGCTTATTTTGAGCGGCAGGGTAATCAGGAGGAAGGATTATGGTATGTTCAGAATTTGTATTTGTAATTCTGCAACAGGGAATCAACAACATAGCAGGTTAAATATAATATAACCCGACAGTGATTTTCTCTTCAAACCATTATCAGTATGGGATCAGACCTTTTTGGCATTTGGGGACTAAAGCCAAAGAGTGGAGAAGGATCCAGTATGGTTTATTTATGTCAAATCAGACATTTAGACAGGTCTGCAGGATTCAGGCGATAATCAGAGTACTTTTTAAATCATAACATGAATAAGCCAGGTTGAAAGCCATCTGTTTTTTAAGGAGCTGATCTTAACCCTACCAAATAGCGAGGCGCCATTTTTTTTAAATGGATCTATATCATTTTGTTTCTTTATAAGCAATAAGATTAAAAAAAACAATGGATTTTGATAAGGGAGTGGATTAATATAAAATTCATACCTGAATTTTGCATAAACAATACTGAAGGGTATTATAAAAGTAATATATTTAAGCGATTACGCTGCAATTTATTTAGATATAACTGGTACCTAAAAAATCAGTTGATTGAAGGTTCTGAATTTCTTTCGATTATTATGTCATTGGGGATCGGTCAAAGATGGAACATAGCTGAGATTCGAAGGTAAGGGAATCTTAATAATGGTTCCAGGAAACACGAAAAAGACCTGTGTAAAGGAATAAATATCATTGATAAACGCCCAACGCTCCTGTGGCATTATATTATCTGAGTGGAATATTTATTGGTTTCCACGGTCTAAGGTTAAGACATGGATCTTATAATCTGTTTTATTGATGATTCTGAATTTGAGCATGACATCGTGCGAAATCAGATAGCTCCAATAGCTCCTGAACTGGAATTTGTGCAGGCATTCACATTTGAAGAGGCGAGAAAGGTTTTGGGAAGCAGAATTCCTGGTCTGTTTTTACTGGATCTCTGGGGCCAGGACTATGATGTTACTGAGCCCTGTATTCCAGCAAGGGAGGAGCTCGAGTCCAGGGCACTGGGTTTTAATAACCTGGAGGATGTCTATAATGGGCTTGATGACTTTCAGGGAGATAGAATCAATGAATACCTGAAAAGACTGTTCAGGATTTTGGATAGCTGGCGGACATTGTTTAGTGATGCCTGTGACCGCATTGGACAGAATAGAAAATATGGCCTTGCAAATCTCCAGCAGGCCAGAAGACACTACCCGGGAGTGCCGGCCGTCTTTTATACGAGAAAATCCCTGATTTCTGATGCTGTCGCTATAGTTGCTGCAGGTTCAGATGGTCTGTTTATCAAACCCACCGGCAGAGATGACAATGATACTAGGTCTCTCACAATTGAATATGCCCCTGAGCTGATCAGAGGTCTTGCCCGAATAGTTCAGGCCAGCATCAATGATCTGAAGGAATTTGAAAGCTTCTATCAGACCGAAAATACGGGAAAAGGGGTAGATATCTATCCTATTATTGAGTCCTGGAAAAAATTTTCTGTCAAATAAAAACTCCTCCCCTGCCTGCCTTGACAAAGCCTTATCTGATGCTTAATGTTTCACATAATTAATCGGGAATTCCATTGTGTCTGTTTTGATCCTATGGATAGACACTAATCAAATTTATATGCAGGACCATCCTGCAATTTTTATTGAGGAGAGATTTGATTCAGAGCCATGAGTGATAAATCCAAAGAAGATGCTGTGAAAATCAATATTTCACAGGAAGACCAGAAAGAAGAGCAAGATGAGATAAAATCCCGGGAAGAGGTTATTACTGAGGAAGAAAAGCCATTGGAAGATATGACTAAGGAGGAGCTGCTGGTGATAATCCAGGAACTCCAAGAAAAGTCAGACAGGAACTATGACCTGTTTTTACGTGCCAAGGCAGAGATGGACAATATATTAAAGAGAAACAGAAAAGAGAAAGAGGACTGGATCAAATTCTCCAATGAGTCACTTATAAAAGAGATTCTGCCTGTTATAGACAGTATAGGTATGGCGGTATGTCATTTTCAGAATGAAGATTCATTACAGGCCTGTCAGGAGGGTGTGGAGCTTACGCTGAAAGGGCTGCTGGACACACTTGAAAAGGCTGGATTGGAAGAGGTAAAGGCCAAAGGGGAATCCTTTGATCCTAATTTTCATCATGCCGTATCCTATCAGAATGATGACAGTGTGGATGCCGATGTTGTCCTGGAGGATTTGCAGAAGGGATATATGCTTAATGATCGTGTAATTCGTCCCAGCATGGTTGTCGTGAGCCGTGGTGCGGCTGAGATTAAAGCAAAACAGAAATAGGTTTTTTGATATAGAATAAAGGCTAAACAGTAAATACTGAATAAGGAGGAAAAGATGGGCAAAATTATTGGTATAGATCTTGGAACTACAAATTCGTGTGTGTCGGTAATGGAGGGAAGTGATCCGGTGGTTATTGCCAATGCTGAAGGAACCAGGACCACTCCGTCAATTGTCGGTTTCAATGATAAGGATGAAAGACTGGTCGGACAGATAGCAAAGAGACAAGCTGTAACAAATCCTGAAAATACAATTTTTGCGGTAAAGAGGCTTATTGGCAGGAAATTTGATTCAGAGCAGGTAAAGAACGATATTTCTGTACTCCCTTATAAGATATCCAATGCCTCTAATGGCGATGCCCAGATAACAGTCAGTGGCAAAAACTTCAGTCCTGCAGAGATATCGTCCATGATCCTTCAGAAGATGAAGAAGACTGCCGAGGATTATCTTGGTGAACCTGTTACTGAAGCGGTAATTACCGTGCCTGCCTACTTTAATGACAGCCAGAGACAGGCGACAAAGGATGCCGGACGTATTGCCGGTCTTAAGGTGGAGAGGATCATAAATGAGCCCACAGCAGCATCCCTTGCCTATGGAATGGACAAGAAAGGTGACAAAAAGATTGCAGTATTTGATCTGGGCGGAGGTACCTTTGATATATCCATACTTGAGATAGGCGACGGGGTCTTTGAAGTCAAGGCCACAAACGGTGATACACACCTTGGTGGAGAGGATTTTGACTTGCGTGTTGTTGAATATCTGGCGGATGAGTTTAAAAAGGATCAGGGTATTGATCTCCGGAGTGATCAGATGGCGCTACAGAGGCTGAAAGAGGCGGCAGAGAAGGCCAAGATGGAGTTGTCCGGCTCACAGGAGACAGATATCAACCTCCCATTTGTTACTGCTGATGCCAGTGGTCCAAAGCACCTTAATATCAAACTGACCAGGGCTAAATTAGAGGCACTGGTAGATGATCTTATTGAAAAAATTGTGGCACCATGCAAGCAGGCCTTAAAGGATTCCGGACTGGATCTGAATGAGATAGATGATGTTATACTGGTTGGCGGCATGACCAGGATGCCCAAAGTCCAAGAAAGGGTGAAGGATATATTCAATAAAGAGCCCAACAGAGGTGTTAATCCGGATGAAGTGGTTGCCATTGGCGCCGGAATCCAGGGCGGTGTATTGACAGGAGATGTCAAAGATGTCCTGCTCCTAGATGTTACTCCCCTATCTTTAGGCATAGAGACACTTGGTGGTGTCTTCACCAAATTAATTGAAAAAAATACAACTATCCCTACAAAGAAGAGTCAGACCTTTTCGACTGCCGCGGATAATCAGCCTGCAGTTGAGATACATGTGCTTCAGGGTGAACGGGAGATGTCTACCTATAACAAGACCCTTGGCAGGTTTCAGTTGGTAGGAATACCTCCGGCACCCAGGGGTGTGCCCCAGGTAGAAGTAACATTTGATATAGATGCCAATGGTATTGTAAGTGTATCTGCAAAGGATATGGGTACTGGTAAGGAACAGTCAATTAAGATAACCGCATCAAGCGGACTTTCTGAGCAGGAGATTGAACAACTTATCAAAGATGCAGAGATGCATGCTGAGGAGGATAAGACGAAGAGAGAGCTGGTGGATGCGCGCAATATGGCGGACTCTCTTATCTACTCCACTGAAAAATCTCTCAAAGAATCCGGTGATACACTTGACGATGCTACCAAAGGAAATATCAACACTTCTATTGAGAAGCTGAAAAAGGCCATGGAAGGTGATAATACCGAGGAGATCAAACGTCTCACGGATGAACTTACCCAGGCGTCTCATAAACTGGCAGAGGCCATGTATGCTAAAGCGGCTAGCGAGCAGCAGGAACAGGCCGGGGATGCGGGAAATGAACCTCCTGCCGATTCGTCTGATGAGGATGATGTGGTTGATGCAGACTTTGAGGAAGTTAAAAAGTGATAAACAGGTTTGATTTTATTATAAAGGCCGTCTCTACCCTTGTGGTAGGGATGGCCTTTTCTTTATGTGCCTGTCATATGGCAATAAGGGAAACCTATGAAGTTAAAAAAGATACTTACGAGGATAAAGTAGATATTTACGAGGATAAAGTAGATGCTTACGAGGACAAAGTAGATATTTATGAGGATAAAAAAGATACTTACGAGGATAAAGTAGATACTCATGAGGATTTAAGGGATATTCATACTGACATGGAGACAAAGGCCCCTTATGAGGAGGAAGCAGTCCCTGTAATCCAGGATGATTTTGACCTAGGTGAAATGGAATACGAGTCAGGGGAATATGATAAAGCAATTGAAAGATATTGTTCTTATCTGAAGAGCAATCCGGGTGGTGAAAAAGCAAGAGATTCTATGTACCGTATCGCCAGCATCAATTATTACAATCGCATTTATGAAAAGGCATTGATCGGTCTGGAGGAGATTGTAGAGAAATATCCAGAACATGCTGAAACGGCAGTTGTAAAGTATGATATCGCGAATATCCATTATCGCAAGGGAGATTATTATAAATCTCACTCTGAGGCATTGCAGTGGATAGGAAGTTATCCATCCCATCCATTGAGAGGAGAGGTGCTGTTCCTAGTAGGCAAGAATTATAGTATCCTTGAAGAGAATTCCGGGGCCTTTTTGTATTTTATCCAGGCCTTTGATGCGGTGCTTGAGGGTTTTGGACAACCGGACAGGCTTACTGATATTGAGGATCAGATCATAGGCCTGCTGAAGAGGTGCTCGTTTGAAGAGTTGAAGAAGATTCTCGAATATGGGGTTGAAAGTAATTTTCTACCTCATATTTATCACCGCATGGCAGTCATCTCCCTGGATCAGGACAGGCCTGAAGAGGCGGAAAAATATACTATGGATCTTATTCGCTCCACCAGGGAACAGTACTGGGCATCTGTGGGCAAGGGGCTTTTTGACAGAATTTTTAAAAAAATAGATGTGAGCAAGCATCCTAAAAAAGGGATAATCGGCTGTATGATTCCCCTTAGCGGCCCTTTTGCCCTCTATGGTCAGGAGTTGCTGAACGGAATTGAGCTAGGCATGGATATATTTTCTAACTCGGATGACGGCCTGAAGCTTGAGCTGATTATAAGGGATACTGGTGGAAAAGAGGATATTGCAACTGCTGCTGTCGATGATTTAGTAAATAATGAAAATGTTATTGCCATTATAGGGCCCTTGGCCAGCAGACCTGCTATGGCAGCATCCAGAAGAGCCCAGGAATTAAGCGTACCTATAATTACCCTTACTCAGAAAGCAGGAATAACTGATGAAGGGGACATGGTTTTCCGCAATTTTCTTACACCTGAAAAAGAGGTCCAGGTGCTCCTGGATGAAACAATTACTGAGAGTGGTTTGACCCGGTTTGCCATATTTTACCCTGATAACTCCTATGGTAATTTTTTAATGAATCTTTTCTGGGATAAGGCTGAGGAGTTGGGAGGCCATATAATGGCGGTAGAGGCATACGACCCCGGAGCAACAGATTTTAAAGATGAGGTCAAGAAGCTGGTAGGATTACACTACCCCAGGCCCGAATCCATAACTCGGATGCTTAATGATCGAAAGGCTGCGGAAGCGGCTCTTATTATAGCTGAATCTGGAGTTTCCGGGATAATCACGGATGAAGATGTCGTTGCATTTGCTGAAACTATTTCGGACCCAGAGGAAAGGCTTGAATATCTCATGGGCCTCCTTGAAGCGGAGAGGAATTTTTTGGAGCCAGAATCGGATCCTTTGGCCCCTGAATCCGGTGTTTCCGAACCTGAAATAGATGAAACAGAGGAAGAAGAGGAGGAGTTAGAGCCCATAGTGGATTTTGATGCCATTTTTATTCCGGACAAATATCAGCAGATCGCCCTGATTGCTCCTCAATTTCCATTTTATAATATCTTTGATGTCCGACTTCTGGGGACTAGCGCATGGAAGTCTTCCGATCTCATTGAGACTTCAGGTGATTATGTGAGAGATGCCCTATTCCCATGTAACTTTTTTTCTGAGAGTTCAGATGAAAACACAAGGAGTTTTGTTACCAGTTATCAGTACAACTTTGAAGCGAAGCCGAGTATACTTGCAGCAAGCGGTTATGATACAATCAAGTTTATAAAGGGTCTTCTCAATGAGCAGGAGATAAGAACAAGACGTGATTTTCAGATGGGGTTGTTTCAGTTTGACATGCCGGATGGAGTCACAGGGGCTATATCTTTTGATATACAAGGTGAGGTGGAGAAGGATCCTTACCTTTTAACAATCTCAGGCAGGAGGTTCCGTCTGCTTAAGGAGATTAGAGGAGACAGTAAGAAACGTCCGGAGGCTGATTTGCCGGCAGTCACAGCTTCTGAAGAAGCAGAGGAGGCTGAGGAGAGCATTGTTATTGATCCTCTCTCTGAACCGGCAATGATTGAGGATCAGCAGGTGATCTAATAAGCATTAGAGAAAATATAGCAGATAAACGATCATCCGAACTATTTTAAACCTTCGAGGCTGTAATCGGTTCCAATAGCCTAACTTTTGAAAAATATGATTGATTCGAAAGTAATCATCGTTGGCGGCGGACCTGCAGGTTCTACATGCGCGTGGAAATTAAGACAAAGCGGCATCGAATGTCTAATACTTGACAAACAAGAGTTTCCCAGAGCAAAACCATGTGCAGGATGGATCACACCCCAGGTCATCTCTGATCTGAAGATCAATGTAACTGACTATCCACTGAGTCTAAGGAGACTCAATCAATTTGATATTCATTTCTCCAGCAATAATTTCAAAATCAAGGTCAACCATCAATATGCCATTCGAAGATATGAGTTTGATGAGTGGCTTCTCAAGCGGTCTGGTGCAGAGGTTTATGCACATACTGTCAAAAATATAAAAAAAGACGGTGATTATTATATTATTGATGATCAATACCGATGTGCATATTTAATCGGAGCAGGAGGCACACATTGTCCTGTATATCGGACGTTTTTTAAACAGCTTAATCCCCGGACAAAAGATTCGTTGATAGTAACATTAGAAGATGAGTTTCTATATGATTATCGGGATAACAATTGTCATCTCTGGTTTTTTGAGAACAAGCTCCCAGGTTACTCATGGTATTTGCCCAAAAGCAATGGATATTTAAATATCGGGATAGGGGGATTTTCTGAAAAATTAAAGGCCAATAACGACAATATCAAAAACCAATGGAACTGTTTTATTGAAACATTGGAGCGGCTTTCGCTGGTTAAAAACTATCATCCCAATGCCAGAGGGTATGTATATTATCTTAGAGGTGGCCTAGATATTGTAAGCATTGACAGGGTATTTCTTACAGG